>CAYXFC010000077.1:0-4762 GCA_964464155.1 uncultured Pseudomonadales bacterium | reverse complement strand
GGTTTAAGTTAAAAAAAACCAAGAAAATATCTACACAAAATAAATTGAATCTATCTGTTCAAAATAAAAGACGCATCTTAAAGGTTGATCATAGAAGACAACACACTGACTTTTTATTTTTGTTTATAGTGCTAATTATCAGTATATTTGGATTAATTATGGTTTATGACGCTTCTGTGGTGGAGGCTAGTGAGGCATTTGGCGATAGATTTCATTATCTAAAATTTCAAGCTATTTATGTCATTGTGGGATGGATTTTACTTTTTATTGTGAGTCGTATTAATTATCATATTTACCGTAAATGGATAAAATGGCTTTTTATAGGCAATTTAATTTTGTTGGTATTAGTACTAGTGCCAGGAATTGGATTATCTATAAAAGGAGCAAAAAGATGGATAGATCTGGGTTTTACCACCTATCAACCCTCAGAAACATTTAAGACAATTCTAGTTATCTATCTAGCTAAATGGGTTGAAAAACGAAGAAGTATGGGTCAATTTTTTGCTCTTATTGCTTTTGTTTTAGGTTTAATTATTTTACAGCCAGATTTGGGAACGGCTATTGTTTTGATTACCACTTCTTTTGTTGTTTATTTTGTTAGTGGGGCACCAGTCATGCAATTTGCTTTAGCTAGTTTTTCGTCATTTTTAATTGGATTACTGTTAGTTTTCACTTCTCCTTATCGTAGAGCTAGAATTACTACATTCTTAAATAATAGTACCGATTCTTTAGGATCTTCATATCACGTACAACAAATTTTATTAGCTCTTGGTTCGGGAGGTTTATTTGGTTTGGGAATTGGTCAATCTTTGCAAAAATATCGCTATTTACCTGAAGCAATGGGAGATTCTATTTTTGCAATTATTGGAGAAGAGGTAGGTTTTTTAGGTGCTTTGTTATTTATCTTATTATATATTGTGATTTTATGGAAAGGTTTTAAGATAGCGCAAAAAGCGTCAGATATATTTGGTAGACTACTAGCTATAGGTATTGTTTGTTGGATTGGAACTCAGTTTTGTATAAATTTGGCGTCTATGGTTTCTCTAGTACCTCTAACTGGTGTACCATTACCTTTGATATCTTATGGAGGAACATCATTGATCGTAACTTTGGTGAGTATCGGAATTTTAATAAATATTTCTAAGCAGATTGAAAGTTAGTTTAGATACCATATAATTTATATTATGATTAAAAATAAGACAATTATATTTACGGGTGGTCACCATAATTCTGCTTTGCTTGTAGCCGCTGCACTTAAAAAAGAAGGATATCGAATCCTTTGGTTGGGTCATCGTCATACGAGTAGTATCGATACTAATATTTCTCAAGAATATAAAGATGTAATCGCTTGCGATATTACATTTGTAGATCTTAAAAGTGGTAAAATGTATCGCGGGAATATTTGGCAATTTTTTAAGACTGTTATTTCTTTTTTTTATTGCTTAACATTATTTTTAAAACAACGTCCAGCTTTGATAGTTAGTTTTGGAGGATATTTAGCAGTTCCTCCCGTTTTGGCTGCATGGTTATTGGCAATTCCATCTGTATCACATGAACAAACGATGGTTTTAGGCATGGCGAACAAAGCCATTCTGCCATTTGTAAAAAAAATGTATTTAACATGGCCAATTGCTCAATATAAAAACCATAAAAAAGTCAAAGTGATTGGACTTCCCTATTTAGACCAATACAAATCTCAAATTACTAAAGCAGATATTAACTTATTATTAAAACAAGTAGGCATAGAATCAAAATTTGATGATCCCAGTAAACCATTACTGTTAATTAGCGAAGGGAAACAAGGGTCACACTCGTTAAATGTCTTAATAGAACACTGCCTTTGGGATTTAGTAAAACATTGGAATATTTTGCATCAGTGTGGTTCTAATATGGGGACAAAAGACTATCATCGTTTACTTAGAAAAAGAGCAAAATTACCTATAGAAATGCAAAATTCATACGTGATAGTAGAGTATATATCTTGTTTTAATGATTTAATTAATATTTCTGATTTAATTATTGGTCGCAGTGGGGCTCATACAATGATGGAGGTTTTAAGAGCTGGTAAAAAAATTATTACCATTCCCTTACCTTTTAGTTATGGTGGTGAACAAGAGAAAAATGCCAACAAACTTATTGAAGCTGATTTGTCAGTAATGTTACCCCAAAATGCAGCTACTAGTAAAAAGTTATTAGAGTTAATTAATTATATGGAGAACAAGATAGTCGATAATGAAAGGCTAAAAAAAGTACAACAAGAAATTCCTTTAGAAGCGTTAGATAATATGGTTGCAGAAATTAAAACATTAGCGGGATAATTATGAAATCTGCCTCTTCTAGATTAAATCGTAAAAAAAATAATTCATCCATCAATTTTATCTCAGTTATAAAAAACATAAGCAGAACTAAGCTATTAAAAGTTTTAAAACTTTTAATTATAGTTTCAATTATCACAATTATTCCATTTAAGATTATAAATATTCTAAAAATCAAAAATGTAAGTTGTTATGTTGGCGGAGTTGCATGTCCGGGAATTTATATTATTGATGTTAAAGAAATTAAAAATAAAAATTTATTATTTATTAATAAAGAAGAAATTATAAATTATATTATAAATCACAATGCCATTGTATCCAGTGTAAAAGTTGTAAAAAAAATACCTAACTCACTAAATATCTATATAGTTAATCGTAAATCGGAATACTTACTTATTACCAGAGAACAAACTTTTGCTATTGATAAAGATGGAGTAGTGCTGACTTTGGGTGAAAACGAACAAATTGCTGAACTGGTTCCAATTGAAACAGATGAGTCTTTTGCTGTCGGTCAAAAAATAGTAAGTCCCGCTATTCTAACTGCGATGAAAATAACTAAATTACTAGAAAATTCAAGCTTACACATAAAAAGTGTTTTGACATCAGATATCACAGATATTTCAATTATGTTAAATAGTAATATATTATTAAAATTTAACGGTCTAAGGGATATTGATAAACAAGTAGATAGTATCAAACTAATCATTGATCAGCCAATAAATAAAGATAACTTACCGATAAAAGAAATAGATGTTAGATTTGATGATCCAATCATTCGTAATTAGTCTTGGTTGGTAATTAAATAAACTGAAATTGAAATGCAGTCTTGCTTTCATTATGATATATATTAATTATGGCAAAAGGTAAAATATTCGCAGGTATTGATGTAGGTACTTGCAAAGTAACCACAATAATTACTTCTCAAGATGAAGAAACCAGAAAATTAAGAGTTGTTGGCGTAGCTACTGTGGGTAGTAAAGGAATTCGTAAAAGCCAAGTAGTAGACATTGATGATGCTATTGAAGCAATTACTCAAAGCGTAGAAGCAGCAGAGCGTATGGCCGGCTTTTCCATAACTGATGCCTTTGTCTCCGTAGGCGGGGCACACATAATGTCTCAAAACTCAAAAGGAGTTGTAGCTGTTGCTAACCCTGGTGAGGAAGTAATTGAAGAAGACGTTGATCGTGTTATTGAAGCTGCTAGGGCAGTATCTCTACCATCTTCTAGAGAAATTTTACATGTAATTCCTAGAGATTTTATTGTTGATTCTCAGCCTGGGATTAAAGACCCTCTTTCAATGACTGGGATTAGGCTGGAAGTTGACGCTCATATAATAACAGGAGCATCAACTGCAATTCGTAATTTAGTAAAATGTGTGACTGAAATTGGGATAAATGTAGCTGCTACTGTATTCTCTGGACTGGCAGCAGCCGAAAGCTCACTAACAGAAACAGAAAAAGAATTAGGTGTTTGCGTAATTGATATTGGAGGTGGAACCACAAGTGTTTCAGTTTTTGCAGAAGGATTACTTACACATTCCTTTGTTTTACCAATTGGTGCAAAACATATTACCAATGATTTAGCCATTGGTTTAAGAGTTTCTTTAGAAGAAGCTGAAAAAATTAAATTAATTTTATCAAACAATCCTAAAGAAAGTCTTTTAGAAGACCCGCAAGGAACTGGTGATATACTTTCATTAGAACGATTTGGTATTGTCGAAAAACTGAACAAACCATCATATAAAAATATAGTAGAAGGTATTATTCGTCCTAGACTTAACGAAATATTTGGCATGGTACGAGATGAGCTAAAAAAATGCGGATTTTTATCTTTGGTGCCAGCAGGTATTGTTTTATCGGGTGGCGGAGCTTTAACTGTAGGTATTAAAGATAGTGCTAAGCGCACGTTGGCTTTACCTGTAAGGATAGCAACTTTTCGCTCTGGTGGTGACGAATCGAAATTGATTGGATTGGTTGATGATATAGATACTCCGGCTTACGCTGTATCCCAAGGATTACTTTTGTATGCCACGTCTCAAACTGAGAGATTAACTGGTTCAAGACTTAGAATGCCTAATATGGGCTTTTTAGAGAAATTTTCTGGTAAAAGTATTTTTGGAAAACTGATTGATTTTATTCGTTCGTTTCTCCCTTGATAAATATCATTTTTTAACGTATTATTCAAATAAAATTACTTCATTTATCTGCCCCCAAAAATATGGCATTGGTTAAACCAGGAGCAACATCAGTTGCAAGTATCAAAGTAATCGGTATCGGCGGTGGCGGCGGAAATGTGATCAATTCTATGATCCATAACCAAACTGTTCAAGGAGTCGATTTTATTAGTATTAATACTGATGCTCAGGCACTTTTAACTTCTAATTCCCCAATAAAATTACAAATTGGTGAAAAATTAACTAAAGGTCTTGGATCTGGATCTAATCCAGA
>CAYXFC010000076.1:0-4787 GCA_964464155.1 uncultured Pseudomonadales bacterium | reverse complement strand
CAGCTGAGGTCTTTACTAAAATTACAAACTGGTGCATTTGAAGTTAGAATTCAGCCAAAACACCAACATTAAGATTTTAGGTTTTTATATTTATAACAATTTGGATTAATTAAATAAAAACATTAGATTTGATATTGACTCAATGTGGATAACTTGCTAATCTTAGCCGCCGGCCATTTTAATTATCAGATATGAATACAACCGATTTGTGGAACACAATACTAAGCCAAATTAAACCAAGCGTCTCCTTTTCTCACTATAATCTTTATTTTACCAAAACACATATTGGTGATATTAAAAATATTAACAATAAAAAGATCTATATTGTTTCTTGCCAAAATGTTTTTGTCCAAGAATATTTAATTAAAAATTACAAAGAAAAAATTGCCCAACTTCTTACTCAGATTACTCAAGAAGTTTTATCAGTAGAAGTTGAAATTGAAAAAAAGACCAACTCTAATAAAGACCAACCAGAATTATTTAGCCCAGAAACGCAAAAATATGTAACTGATCAAGAAGACAATTTTTTAACCAAAAACGCAATTAGATCATCAAATTTACGTAACACATACACTTTTGAAAATTTTGCCGTTTCTCCCACTAACGAAGTTGCCTATGCGGCAGCAACGGCTGTTGCCAAAAATCCAGGAACATCATACAACCCCCTATTCCTATACGGAGATGTAGGGGTAGGGAAAACACACCTCATGCAAGCAATAGGGATAAGGATTTTAGAGAAAAACCCTAAATTTAAAATAATCTATTGTCCAGGGGAACATTTTACTAATGAGATTATTGAAGCTATCCGCAACAAAAAAACGCCACAATTTCGCAACAAATATAGATTAGTGGATGGATTGCTCATAGATGATATCCAATTTATCGCTGGGAAAAACACCGTCCAAGAAGAGTTTTTTCACACATTCAATACCATTTTGTCAAATGGCGGTCAAGTTATTTTAACCTCAGATAGGCCTCCATCAGAAATTCAATTACTCGAAGACAGGCTTAGATCAAGATTTGAAGAGGGACTAATCATTGATATCCAACAACCAAACTTTGAACTTAGAACCGCAATATTACTTATCAAATCAAAACAAATGAATATTGAATTACCCATGGATCTTGCCCAAGAGATCGCTTCGGAAATTACCTCAACAAGACTTTTACAGGGTTTTTTAACTAAACTTTTAGCCACAAGTACTTTCACTAACGAACCAATATCTAAAAATCTAGTATTAAAAATGTTAAAAAAAGAATTTCCAGGAAAAACACCTCAGCCCAAAACCTATATTAATCCCAAAGAGGTAATTAAAATAGTTTCTAAATTTTACGATATTCCTACCAGCGCCTTAATTGGGCCTAATAGATCTAAACCAATTGTAACCCCCAGGCAATACGCAATGTATTTATTGAAAAATGACCTAGGGGTTTCCTATGTTGAAATAGGTAGGCTTTTTGGAGATAGAGATCACACAACGGTAATGCATGCTGTTGAAAAAATAACCAATATTATCAGTATTTCATCCAAACTACAGATAGAAATATCCACAATTCGTAAAGAGATGTATGGATAAATTGTGGATAACTTGTTTATAACTTCAAAAACAATCCACAAGATATGCACCAATGTCTCAAAAATAAGGAACCTAATTGGTGGTCGTGGATAACTTTTGACATTATTATAAACAGCTTATCCACAGATAAAGATATCGACAAAAAACTTGTTTATACACGTTTCCACAGCCTCTACTACTACAGCTAATTGAAAAAATAATAATATCTGATACAAATAGGTCTATGAAGATTTCAATAAAAATCATCCAAAAACTATTACTTAAAGCCATTAATTTAACATCATCAGGATTGAAATCATCTAGTATAAAACCTGAAAGTTCTAATATTCATTTTATGTTAAACTCTAATAAAGCCACAATTGAAGCAAATGATATTGCTTCTGGAATATCTATTCCTCTTGAAGCTGAGGTGTTGGGCGAGGGAGATTTTTGGGTTAATCCGACAATATTTTCTGAATATATTGCTACGCTTGGAGGCGAAGAAGTAACTATTTCAACCACTTCTTCTGAAAAAATCACAATTGAAGCAGGTAACTCTAGAGCTACGATTCCCACTGTTAAAATCGAGGGTGGTGATCTTGTAGGTAATGGTCCAAAAGAAGAAGGGGTGGTCTTTAAAACTAGTGATTTTGTAAACTCCGTTAAATGGGCATCAACAGCTGTTGCTATCGATGAATCTAGACCAGTGTTAACTGGAGTCTTATTCCGATCTGATAAAAACAAATCTATCCGTGTTGTGGGTAGTGATGGCTATCGACTTAGCTTATCTGTCTTGTTTTTTGATGAAGATGTTAAATTGGACTTTTTAGTTCCCTATAAACCTCTGGCAGGATACCTAAAAGAATGGGAGGGGATAGGGGAGAATTTATCTATTTTATTTGACAAAGAAGGTTCTAGGATTTGGATAAAAGGGGCTGATAGGCTTTTTTATGTTCGTCTTATTCAAGGGGATTTTCCTGATTTTACTAAAATATTATCTTCCGAAGCTGTTTTTAGGGCTGAATTTGATAGTAGTGATTTTCATCGTGCTATTAAACAAATATCTCTTTTTGCTAGACAAGCTTCAAATATTGCTTTATGTGATTTTGAGAAAAAAAAGATTTACATACACACCAGTGGTGGCGTTGGAGGCAATGCTGAGGCTACTGTTGAAACTAAATATAGTGGAGAAAAACTTAGTCTTGCATTTAATTATCGCTATTTATTGGAATATATGAAAATGGTAACTGGAGAAACAGTGTCTTTGGTATGTAGTGGACCATTGGCTCCGGTTCAATTTATTGATATTTCTAAAAAAGACCTTCTTCACATTATAATGCCAGTAAGAGTTTAATATCCCAGTTCACTAAGAACTGACTGTACGCCTCCAGGGAGTTGAGTTGCGGCATCTTTTTGCTGTTGACGCATTGCTAGTAACTCTGCTGGATTTGAAGTAATTAATTTGTGTTCTTTAGGGGAAGCAATAATCCGCATTGCTACATGATTGGCTCCTGCAAAAAACAATCCCTCTCCTACGCCAGCAGATAGTAGTAGGTTTTTTTCTCCCTGAGAAAGGTAAAAAACCTTTCCCAGTTTTTCAATAGCAGCTGAAGATTGTTTTAGCAATACCTGTATGGAAGAATTAGTAACAATAGCCTTCCCCATATCTGTTCCCAAAAAATCTTCCACATCTTGAGTGATTGTAGTTACCCCTAAATAATACTTCCTAGCTCTTTTGGCAATTCCATATAAGAATAAAGCTGAGTCTGGGTGTTGCATAAGATACCAAGCTTCATCAACTATAAGAATGCGCCGCTTAAGATCTTTTTTTATCTTTGTCCAAATAAAATCAAGGATAACATACATAGCTAGAGGGCGAAGTTCATTACTAAGATCTTTAATATCAAAAACAGTAAACTGATTTTGTAAATCAATATTCGAAGGTTGGTCAATAATACCTCTAAGGCTGCCTTTGACAAACTTTTCTAATCTTGCCGCTAAAGAGGCTGACTTTTCCTCTTCCATGCCGATTAATACTTTGTATAAATCCTCAATCAAAGGGGGAGGCGCTTTTTGTGTTTTTGGTTCTGGGGTTATTCCCTTTTGTTTGTAGGTGGAAACCAATGCTCGATCTAAAATTGCTTCTTCTATGGGGTCTAGTTGACCCATAATGATCTTAAAAAGAGAATGGAGCGATAGAATTTTTAACCCCAGCTCGTTTTCACCTTCTTCATAAACTTGTGAAAGATCAAAAGGATTAATACGTACCGGAGAATTGAAAGAGAACGTGATTCTATCCCCTCCCACCATTTGGCATAGGTTACTATATTCAGACTCCGGGTCTATAACTATAACTTCAGTATCAAAAAACATAGATCTTAATGCCTCTAGTTTGACAAAGTATGATTTCCCCGCACCAGACTTAGCAAACACCACAGAATTTGCGTTTTCTAGAGAGAATCTATCAAACACAATTAACGACTCGTTATGGGCATTAATTCCATACATAATTCCTTTATTGTCAGTAAGTTCTGATGAGGTAAATGGAAAAGTGCTGGCAAGACTAGTGGTATCCATGTTGCGATGAATCTGGAGATTGTCATGACAAAGTGGAAGTGTTGTCTTAAATCCTGCTTCCATTTGTAGGGTAGCTGGTTTTGAAACGATAAGTAGTGCTCCAAGGGTGGACTGAATCTGCTTTGATATTGTTTCCAATTCTTTTTCGCTAGTAGCAGAAAAGGTGGCATATAGACCATATTGAAAAAAATGCTCTGTTCCCTTTGCTAGTTGTTCTTGGAGAGATCTGGCATCTTCCAACTGTACTTGAGTTGAAATGTTTGCAATTTTACCAGATTGTATATCGGTTTGGATTTCAGCTTCCATTTCACCAATTTTCCTTTTTAGGTCTTCTAAAACCCCCTTACCTTCAGTGGGATAAATAAACATACTTATTGAAAGTGGGTAATCAAAATTAATTAATGGGGCCAACCAGTTGGCATCAACAAATCTGGGATAACCAGCTACAAAAAGCGTTTTATATAAAACGCTACCTATTTTAAGGTGTGAAAAATCAACCTCAATAGATGGTGGTGCAATGATATCTGTAAGGGTTGTGAGTCCTTGAGCAATTTTTTGAGGTGTAGAGAATTTTGGATCCTGATTATTCTTATTTACTTTGGTTTTATTTAAAAAATTAAATTTCATATGTTTTATTTAGCGTACTGAGCCGAT
>CAYXFC010000075.1:0-4805 GCA_964464155.1 uncultured Pseudomonadales bacterium | reverse complement strand
GGAAGGAATCGACCATTTATATCTTGCCAGACTCTCAGTTGACTCCGGAGCTTTAGGCGAACATTTTTTGTATTTAACTGATGTCATTAAAAGTGAAAATGCAAATTACGAAGAACATAATTGGAAAATTAGAGAGGCATCCCAGAGAGAACTTAGAACTATAAAGCAATTGACTGAGATATACCAACACTTTGATCTAAGAGCTTTTAATGTTTCACAATATTTGGCTTACCAATCGGTCAAAGACTTAGATTTAGAATTTTATGACCAAATGATTAATACTGCATACCGCAAGATTGAAACCATGCCATTATCTGTCCAACCACCTGTTCAAAATGATATCATGTTGCATTCCGCAAAATTTGCAAAGGCGACTTTAATGCCTTTGCCCCAACAAAAACTTTCGCCTATCTCTGTTTCTATTTCTATCCCCGAACAGATATATCCCCAAACAATTTCTGCTCAAATAAATCCAAGCATATCAGTTAAACTAGTTAATCTAGACCCGATTTATCGCAACACTAATTTACAGATTAAAAAGGATGGTGAATTAGTAACTGATAATCTGAGTCTAGATACTGATTCATATTGGCACCATTTCGGTACTGGCCAATACTCGGTTGTAGTGATGAAATATGACGGGAAAGGCAATTATGTTTTCGGCAAGAAATTTAATTATAAAATTGATGATGATACTAAAAGTGTTGAAATCGATTTTAATCAGTAATAGTGTATTAACGCCTGCCAGGAGATGGTCTTATATCTCCCCTAGGCCTTTTTGACGGACGATTACCATTACCTTTTTTTTCAGCTGTTGGAATACCATGTTCAATTTCTCCGCTTTCTGCCGCCAAAACTCCCGCTATGGCATCCGGATCACTATATGCCCATGAGCCCATCTGTTTGTTTAAATAAAACTCCAGAACTTCCTACTTTGAACCCAGGATATTTCTCGCCATCTCCCCCACCATAAACTTCCATAGCTCTTGCTTGATATGAACCTTGTTGACTAGTCACAAATCTATTAATTGTTCCAGAAGAAACCACTGGTCTTCCTTGATTATCTAATTGAGGAGGTTGTTGAGCTAATTGTTTTCTAAGCTCTCTAATTAAGTGTGAGGGTTTTGCTGCATCTGGTCTAAAAACCATAATAACACTATATTGCCAACTTCAAGCTAATTTCAAGTCCCAAATAAGATTACTATAAGAGCATTATTATTACTCTAACAATATTAAATACATCATATATACATATCACTTATTATAGTTAATATAGGACTGTGAAAATTACTTAAAACTAGGAGGTTTTATTTGTTTTCTACGTTTCTTGATTATTATAATTATCACCAATACTGGAACCCAAATCACGGCATAAACTCCAATCCAAATAGCCATAGTGGCCAGACTTTGTAGTGAACCGATCAAATGCCTGATTGCCATCTTAAAGACAACTTCGGGGCGGAAAGTATTAACCGGAGCATATGGCAGTGCTAGCTCATCAGTAGATAGATAAATGGTGATTTTTGCCATTTCGGCAGTTTTGGCTAGATAATTCTGCTGACCTTTAATCGAATCAATTTGAGATTGCAGAGAAAATATCTGGTTTTGGACTTTTAGAATTTCATCTACTGTAACTGCATTTTTCATAATCTCTTTAAATCTAGCCTTATTCCCTTCTAATATACTTAGTCTTGCCTGATTATCTACAAATTGATCTGTTACATCTGTTCCCTCTAGATTTTGAGAAACAACTTTGACCGCCTTGTTTTTTAGCTCCTGCAAAATTGTATCCAACTGCTTAGATGGAACTCTGACTGTCAAAGTACCAGTTCCCCCCTCTTCTGGCCGACTGATATTACTATTGACCATATAACCACCCACGCTGGTGACATAATCTGTCATTTGTTTAACGCTGGCTGTTACATCCTTGACTACCAAAGATAAATAAGAATTAGACACCACCATACGGTCAGTAACTTCTGGAGCCGGAGCAGCTTGCTGATATCTGTTTGCTATACCAATTGACTTTAAAGCTGTACTAGGAGCTGACATTTCAAATGTGTCTGCCATTGGGACCGCACCATAAGAGCCAACAGACATAGATCTAGTACTGGAAGATAAATTATTCAAAATATAAAAAGGAGATCTACCGGTAATTAAGAAAAGTACTACCACAATCAAAACTGAGGTTAATTTGTTTCGTTTGATCCATTCAAAAAACTTATGCATATTATATTTAGTATATGTATTCAAATTGCAAAATACAAGTATCACTAGTAAAATACCATCGTTATAAAATTATATAAATATAGAGTTCTTACTCTATTGGTTTCATATGACACATCCCGATATAAAAGGTTCCCTTCCACAAGTTGATCAAGAAAAACTGCAAAGACTAACTGATGCTATGAATGCCTTTAATATGATTACTGCGGGTGATGCTGATCTAGTTAGGCCAGGAGCTGAACATCACGGAGTTGAGGTTATAGAAAGAGGTGTTGAAGGACCTTTATCATACGGTAATTACAACCGTTTATCATGCCAAAATCCATCCCAAGATGCAGCACGTGCTGCAAGAGCGGAAACTGTAGTGTTAATCTGTGAAGATTACAGACAGTCTGGACAATATACTCGAGAAAGGTTTTATGGAAGATCTAGAGGAACATTGGCTAGAGGCACTCAAGTAGAAGTCCCTCAGAATGCTTTGATAATTACTTCTGCGGGTGGTCCGGCCGAATTTGATTCTACACGTTATGCAGCTCATCGAGATTTACTTGCAGCAATTTTTGCAGCCAATCCATCAGCTAATTTTGAATTAGTTACTCATACAGGAGTATGTGGCGGTATAGCCCATCAAACAAACAGAGAAAATGCAAAAATATTGGAACAGCAAGGTGCACCAGCAGAACATAAATACATGGATAGTTATGTAGTAAAGTTAATTAAAGACTTACAACGATCTGGAGTACCTAATTCTCAAATGAAAGGTCTCGTGGCAGTAGTAGAAAACGATCAATATAAAGGTGTAAAGCCAGTTAAAGTTTAATATTTAAAAATATAAAATTATTAAAGCCTCCAGCAATGGAGGCTTTTTTATGATCAAACAATAATTTATTTAGTTATTAGATTAAATATCCCTTTTTGTCATTTCGAGCGAAGTCGAGAAATCTAGCTTTAGCGTTTCACTGGATTTCTCACTGCGTTAACGCTTTATTCGAAATGACTTTGTTTAAGTTCTATTATCGGCCTACAAATATAACAATCTACCTCACTAACCCAATATCAGTAATTAACTCACCTGAAGCCGAAGCCACAATACGACCATTAACATCTTTATAGATTGTATAGTCAGTATCTTCCGGCGTTCCAGTTTGTGGATCCATAGGAACACCAGCTACATAGGTAGGAATCAAAGTATCTGGATCATCACCGGCAATAGATAGATCATAACATGGAGCCTGGGTACCAATACATACTGGACTATCGGGGAAATTATCTGTAGCTGGGTTGCCATCATTATCCGGTAGTCTACCGTTATGTTCTGCCATATATTGATAAATGGCATTAGTAATGGAATAAAGGTCAGATCTTCTTTGGGTATCCCGAGCTTGAGCAAACTGACGTCCCGGATTAACTGCGACCAAGACAACCGCAGCCAAAATAGCAATTACTCCAATTACTACTAGCAGTTCAATTAAGGTAAAGCCTGATTGAGATTTCATATTATTATAGATTAAATTTATAACCTATTAATACTATAAAAAAGTTAAACTAATTTTTCAAGTCAACAAAAAACACTCGGGAATAAGGCAGGCAATCCTGAAATTCTCGAGTGTTTTGTTACAAACTATCTGATTACTGTTAATCCAGTAGTCAACTCTCCTGAAGCCGAAGCTACAATACGACCATTAACATCTTTATAGATTGTATAGGCAGTATTACCACTGGTCCCATTTTGAGGATCCTCTGGTATTCCAGCAATATAAGTTGGAACAATAGGTTTAGTATCAGCTGCATTACCTGCATTACCCAAATCGAAACAACCAGCACCTGCAGTATCAGAACCTATACAGGTCGGTGTAGTTGGGAAGTCACTAGTAGCATCATCACCATCAGTATCTGGTAATACACCTTCATGTTCTGCGGCATATTGATAGATAGCATTGGTAATTGAATAGAGATCGCTACGTCTTTGAGTATCCCGAGCTTGAGCAAACTGACGTCCTGGATTAACTGCGACCAAAACAATAGCTGCCAATATGGCAATAACTCCGATAACTACCAATAGTTCAATCAGCGTAAAACCTTTTTGTGATTTCATAATACTCTATTCACCCCCCTCCCTCTTTACAAAAATATTCTTTTTCACTACTCTATCATGATTTCATATTCTGATTATCAAAGTCAAGTACCGCTATCCAAATTTATGGTAAAACTTGTGCAGATTGGCTAGCTTGTTCTTCCATTCCCATCCAAAATTGTTCAGGTACTGGTTCTTGCTGATCTTTGATTATTTTCAGGGCCTTATCTAAATTAGCCTTATTAAAGCTAACACTTGATGATTTAGCAATTTTTTCATCAATTGTTTTAGCAGTTCTAAGACTAGTAAAAACTATACTCATACTATATACAATTCCTGCTCCAATTATAGCTAGACAAACAATAGTACTGATTGCTTTAATATTAAGATTTTGTTTTGGCATAGGTTTCACTTACAAATAATTGAAATGATGTTTTGATTTCTATATTTTCACCTGTTTGGTCAGAGCTGTAAGATATTATCACCGGTCTAATAAAATATTTAC
>CAYXFC010000074.1:2454-4879 GCA_964464155.1 uncultured Pseudomonadales bacterium | reverse complement strand
TTATATGTGTCTGGCAATTCCTGGTAAAGTAATCCAAATCAATGGTCGCAAAGCTACGGTTAAATATCCGACTGTGACTAATGATGCTTTAATTTCTGATACTGATATCAGAGTTGGAGATTGGGTTATGGTACAAATGGGAATTATTATTAGTAAATTAAGCAAGACCGATGCATTAAAAGCGCTTCAAAACTGGCAGTAATTTTATATTTAATCTATACCTATTAATAATAACTTTGTAACAAAAAAGGTTTTGTGACTGCTATAGTAATTATATGACTACTGCCCAGCTAATTGAGATTGCCAAAATGTCAGAAGCACAATTTTTGCATGAATTGCAATCTTCTCGAAATGGCTTAACTTCAAATATCTCACATCAGAAATTAAAAACAGAGGGAGCAAATGTTTTAAAACAAGAACCTAAAACCCATGTTCTATTCCAGTTTTTGGATCGTTTCAAAGATCCTTTGATGTTAGTGTTAATTATGGTGGCCTTTATATCATTTTCTACAGGGGAAATAGTTGATGGTACTATCGTAATTGTAATGGTTATCCTAAGTTCATTGCTTAATTTTATTCAAGAATATAAGGCTAGTACTGCTGCTGCCAAACTAAAACAACATTTATCCAGTAAGGCGATGGTGTGGAGGGATAGAAAACTTATTGAAATTAATACCGCTAATTTAGTTAGGGGAGATATTATAGAACTTAATGCCGGTGATTTAATCCCGGCAGATGTACGTATCCTGGAGTGTAACAATTGTTTTGCTAATCAGTCAGCTCTTACGGGTGAGTCTATGCCGGTAGCTAAACAATCCCAAACACTAGATGGTCAAAATTATGATTTAAATGATTTAACTAATATTCTATTCGCTGGTACCAGTTTACTTACCGGAACTGCTAAAGCAATGGTAATTGCTACAGGCAACCAAACTCAATTTGGCAATATCGCCACCAATCTTTCCAAATCTAGTGACGATAATGAGTTTGTTTCGGGAATAAAGCGTTTTAGTATCTTAATCGTGCGTATTATCACCATTTTTGTGATTGTGATTTTTGGAGTCAGTTTAATTGTCAAAGGTGATATTTTACACTCCCTTACTTTTGCTGTGGCTATAGCTGTTGGCTTAACTCCAGAATTCCTTCCCATGATACTAACTGTTGCTATGAGTAAAGGTTCGATGCAAATGGCTAATAAGGGAGTAATTGTTAAAAAACTGACTGCTATTCCTACTTTAGGTAGTATGGATGTTCTTTGTACAGATAAAACCGGCACTCTCACTCAAGATAAGATTAAGTTAGTAAGATGCCTAGATTACGAAGGTCATGATAGTGCTAATGTTTTACTCCATGCTTATCTTAATAGTTATTATCAAAGTGGCTTAAGTAATCCCATGGATGAGGCAATATTAAATTTTAGAAAGGTTAGTATTCGCGATTTTCATAAAGTAAATGAAATTCCTTATGATTTTAACCGCAAAAAAATGAGTGTTGTAGTTAAACAAGGCAAACAGCAGTTTTTAATCACCAAAGGCGCCCCAGAGGAAATCCTAGATGATTGTGTTTGTATCCAAAAAGGTGAACATTGCCAGTCTATTACAATCAAAAGACGTTTAATTTATCAGCAATTATATGAAGAGTTAAGTCAGGATGGTTTCCGGGTTTTGGCAGTTGGAATAAAAAAATTACCAGATACTCAGCAAAAGTTTGGTCCCAATGACGAACATGACCTTAATCTGTTGGGTTTTACTGCCTTTTTAGACCCAGCTAAAGCTGATGCCAAAGCAGCTTTGGATGAACTTGAGGCTATGGGAATTGAGGTTAAGATTGTAACCGGTGACAATGAATTAGTTGCAGCTATGATTTGCAATCAAGTTGATGTCAAGATTAAAGGTATTCTTACCGGACAACAAGTTGAAAAACTAAGCGATGAAAGTCTTGCTAAAAAGGTTGAACAAACTACGATCTTTGCTAGAGTTAGTCCGGATTTAAAAAATAGAATTATCAAAGCTATAAGACAAAACAAACATGTTGTTGGCTATATGGGAGATGGTATTAATGATGCAATGTCACTGAAAACAGCTGATGTGGGTATTTCGGTAGCTAATGCTGTTGATGTTGCTAGAGAATCGGCAGACATTATTTTAACTCACAAAAGTCTGCATCAACTAAAAGATGGCGTCGATCAGGGCAGACGTACTTTTGGCAATACCATGAAATATCTAATGATGGGTATAAGCTCAAATTTTGGTAATATGTTTTCGATGCTAGGAGTTGTAATTATATTACCATTTTTACCAATGCTGCCGATTCAAATTCTCCTTAATAACTTTATTTATGATTTATCCCAACTTACCATTCCGTCTGATAAGATTGATATGGAATATATAAAATCCCCAAAAAGATGGGATTTAAAATTTATCCA
>CAYXFC010000074.1:0-2354 GCA_964464155.1 uncultured Pseudomonadales bacterium | reverse complement strand
ATTGCAGGTATTGTTTTACTTTATCTATGTTGCGCTGAAGCTGCTAAAAGATGGTTTTATCGTAAGTTTGCTTTTTAAGAAAAATTAATGATCTCCACATACTGATTCTTGCAAGGCTGATACTTGGGCAATTCTTTGTTTACTTACATATTGGTTAAGATCAATACCGGTTTCATTTCCAATAATTACAATTACACTGTCATTTTCCAAAATCGGCTCATCTAAAATATTATCAATGCGTTTACTTTCTCTATAACCAGACACCGAAGGTAAGTTTGCAAAATTTAGCCCCAAATTACTAAATAAAGTTCTCCATGTAGTTCCAGCTACATGGATGTGAGCCACATCGCCAATATTGTTGTGTAGATGGGCTTTGGAAATCGGATTATCATTTTCATGGACATTAAGATTACAAACTTCAGTCTGCATATATTTGGAATCTGAAAAATCTTGTTTAACTCCATCAACATAAACAATAAGACCGGCATGATAATGGTCTGGTTGTCCAGTTTGAGCCTTTGGATTTGAATTCACTTGCCACCAGATAACAGTCAATATAATAAAGATTAATACAATCGATAATATTTTCATAAATAGATAATTTATGATTTAGTAAACGTCATTATATTAAACTAATATGAATATTGTGTGAGTTTTGAAGTAAAAATTAATATTTAGAATAATTTACAACTTAACTCTATTAAATCCATTACATGACGAGCATATTGATAGCCCTCCATTTGTTCTCCCCACACGTTAGATAACCCAACTTGACATTCTTGAACTGCCTTTTGTATTACTTGATGAAATCCTTTTCCCCACGCACCGAATTCAGTACTACTGATCCCAAAATCAGGTTGTACTTTCCCTAACTCTCTCACAGATTGTCTCCCAAAAGTATTTAAGTGATTTAATACAAACCTACCATCATCCCTCTTATCGGTAAATAAATCTAATAATGGAATGACAAAAACTGGTATCGCAGCTCTGGCTTGAAATCCTAATCTGGCGCGTTTTCTGGCAACAGTTTCTTGGTCTCCCAAAGTGTAATCAAATCCGCATATTCCAGTCCCAACAGTTCCGCACTTTTTATCTCGTGTAGATACTACGATTGCATCAGCCCCTTTTTGGTGCGGATTATCTTCAGAGATATCTAGTGTCCATGGGGATAATAATAATTGATATCCTTCTCTTTCAAATGCCTGTTGATATAATCTAATAATCATTCCAGTTGCAAAAGCTTCTGCATAAATTGTACTACCCCATGTTTTTATGCCTGCTTCAAGTTTATTAGTGGCTAAAAATGCACCAAGTTGGACAGTCCTAGATTGGACATGTTTAGGTGATGATTCACATACAATATTTGTAGTATGGTTACCAAGTAATATAGGACCAGCTATAGCAGCTGCATAAGCATCAATAAAATTAGCAATTCTTAAGCTTTCTGATGGAGGGATATATTCACCACTATATCTAAATAAAGAAGAATTTTTTTGTTCTATTCCCATTATTCCTATCTTATATAATTATAGGTTTAATTTTGACTGTTTTTTTTGTTCTAAAAGATCAATGTCTTAAACTTTAGTGCTTCTATTTCATCTGGTAATAGAATGATTATTTGCAATTTTCTTATATATATTTGGGGAGTTAAAATGAATAGATAATATTTATCATATTTAACGTTGAACCATATCTTGTTTTGGACTGTCATAACATTCCGGAATCATAGAGTTGGGAAAATCTGGATAAGATTTCAGGTCAGTGCATTCAATTATCCCATTGCCATCCCAAACCAGTTGCCATTTACTATCTGCTCTGGCTGCAAACCACATACCCCCACCCATCTCACCATCACTGGGTTTAGCTCCACCTTGAGCATAATCACCTTCAATTTTAGCTACCGTAATTTCTAGATTTTGAGCACTTGCTCCTCTTTTAGCAACAATTTGCTCTTTTATGGCAGTTTGCAAATCTCCAAGATTTTCCTGATCACTTACACATGGTTCTTCCCACGCACGCAAGCATTTATTTTTTACCTCACACCAAGAATATCCAGCTGATCCCAGACAACCATGAATATCTTTATCTCCACCAACTAAC
This sequence comes from uncultured Pseudomonadales bacterium, assembly GCA_964464155.1. Taxonomy (GTDB): domain Bacteria; phylum Patescibacteriota; class Microgenomatia; order UBA1400; family UBA1449; genus CAYLQQ01. The sequence continues at coordinate 254 of CAYXFC010000074.1, read as the reverse complement.
ATTGGTGAGGGAGAATTTTGGATTAAATTTTCAGTAGTCGCTAAAGAGTTAGGTGTTGGAGTTGGCAATGTAGACTGAGTACAGGATGAAAGTAAAACTGCTATAAAAAAAGTTAAAAATACATTATTTTTTTGCATATAAATAATCATAGCATTATATATAAACTTAGCTTAGCATATTACTTTCAAAACTACCGTCGCTTTTTTATTACTAAGTAGTTCTAATTCTTTCTTGACTGCCTCGCAAATCTCTTG
>CAYXFC010000073.1:0-4926 GCA_964464155.1 uncultured Pseudomonadales bacterium | reverse complement strand
GATGATCTTTCTCAAACTACAACCTTAGACCAAGCACAGGAAGGCCAAACTGTCACTTTACAAGGCCAAATTATAGAGATTAAAAATATTTATTCTAGAAATGGTAAACAGATCCAAAAGGCTAAATTTTCTGACGGAACTGATATTGTCGATGTAACTTGGTTTAATCAGCCATATTTAGTAAAAAATTTCACCGCTAACACTTATGTAAGTCTGGCAGGCGTGATCAAACGTTTTGGCAATAAACTGTCTTTAACTTCTCCTCAATTTGAAACTATCCGCTCTCAACCAACAACCTTAGTACGGACAGGTTTGAAACCCGTCTCTACAACTACTCATACTGGTCGATTGGTTCCTATTTATCCCGAAACTGCACTTATATCATCCAAATGGTTGAGATCAAGAATAAAGCCTCTGGTGAAAGAATTTGACCATTTAGTCAGCGATTGGTTACCTCAAGAAATTAAACAATTAGAAAATTTAATTGATTTATCTATTGCTCTACAACAGATTCATTTTCCCGCAAGTGAAAATGAAATCAATCAATCAAAATCGAGATTAGCTTTTGACGAACTCTTTTTATTACAGCTACAAATGGTTAAACGCAAGCAGGATTGGCAAGGGAAAAAACTACGTCATCTACTAAAAATAAAGAAAGGAATGTTAGATCCATTTATTAAGTCACTCCCTTTTAAACTAACTTCTGATCAACAAAAGTCATTGACAGAAATTGTGGCAGATCTTCAAGCAAATATTCCTATGAATAGATTACTTGAAGGTGACGTGGGTAGTGGTAAAACTGTCATTGCGGCCGCAGCTATTTATTTAGTTTATAAAAATGGTTTGAAGTCAGTTTTGATGGCCCCAACAGAAGTTTTAGCTAATCAACACTTACAGACATTAGAAAAATTATTAAAGCCGCTGGGTATCAAAATTGGTTTTTTCACCGGATCAAAAAAATCTAAAGAGGATTTATCTACCTATGATTTATATCTTGGCACCCATGCTTTGCTTTTTCAAAAACTTGACTTGGATAAAATTGGTTTGGTAATAATTGATGAACAACACCGATTTGGAGTCGCGCAAAGAACCTCTATAATTGGAGTAAGCCAAATCCCTCACGTCCTTACGATGACAGCAACTCCCATACCTAGAACAGTGGCTTTAACTGTGTATGGGGACTTGACTCTATCTCTTATCCGAGAGATGCCTATAGGCAGAAAAGAAATCAAAACTTGGGTAGTTAAAGAAAGTAAAAGAATTGATTCGTACCACTGGATTACCAAAGAAATTAAAGAGCATAAAACTCAAGCTTATTTTATTTATCCTCTGATTGACCCTTCTGACAAAGGCACTATGAAAGAAGTAAAAGCTGCAACAGTTGAATACGAAAAGTTAGTTAACATATTCCCCAAGCTTAAAATCGGTTTGCTCCACGGAAGACTAAAAACTAAAGAAAAAGCATCAGTAATGGAATTGTTTGCCAAAGGTAAATTAGATATTTTAGTTTCTACTACGGTTATTGAAGTTGGGATTGATGTGGCTAACGCTTCAATTATGGTAATTAATGACAGCCAACGATTTGGACTCTCTCAACTCCATCAATTAAGGGGCAGGGTAGGGAGAGGAGACCAACAATCATATTGCTTACTTTTTAGTGATAACAATGATTCTACAAGATTAAAGGCTATGGAAAACTGTCATAGCGGCATAGAGCTGGCCGAAATTGATCTGAAACTGCGAGGGCCAGGTCAAATTTATGGCACAATGCAATCAGGCTTTTTAGATCTTAAGATCGCTTCTTTTAATGACCGGGATTTAATTAATAAAACATATAGCTGGGCTAATCAAATATTACCTCAAATTGAGCATTATCCACTCTTGCAGGCTAAACTCTCTAGCAGTATAATGCAATGCGTCCAACCGAATTGATTGGACTTAATTTTATTGATAAAATAATTAAAATGTCATCCTGAAACCGATGCAAGCATTGATCACTTAAGCTTTGTCTTACCAGAATGACAACATCCTATGACACCATTACCTAAACGCAAGGGATCTACCAGACGCAAAGGTAAAAGAAGAGCAGCTTTGGAAAGACCTCATGTAACTTTGAGTGTGTGTAAGTATTGCAACACTACAAAAGAGCCGCATACAATTTGTAAAAACTGCGGTAAATATTAAATTGAAAACTCAACTAGATCCAAGACATCAGAAACGTAGGATTCGATTTAGCAAACTATTTGAATATAGTTTTAAATCTGATTTACCCATAGATCAAGATATTAAACAGATTGTGGATAGCAAAGATATCCTTGATACCAAAATTCAGCAAGTAGCTCCCGAATGGCCTATTGCCAGACTTAACAAAGTTGATTTAGCAATTTTAAGACTAGCACTCTGGGAATTGCTTGTTGAACAAAAAACACCACCAAAAGTAATTATTGATGAAGCAGTAGAAATTAGCAAAGAATATGGAAGTGAAAATACGGCTAAGTTTGTAAATGGTGTTTTGGGTACTATACTGGATCAACAGGATAAAAAATCTGATAATGTAACCGAAAGCTAAGCTTGACTTTGAGACCATTATCAACTTTACTAGAACTTTGTTATTATTATTTTATACGCTTATGGAAAAACAAGACATTATCGAATTAATTGCTAATATATTGGGAATTGAAACTTCTGAAATCACTATTGAAAGTGATTTTTATGATGATCTAAATTGTGATGACAAAGAATTAGTTGAGCTAAAATTACAGCTAGAAGATAAACTTAAAATTGAATTTGATGAAGGAGAATATTCCCAAATTGAAACAGTTAATGATTTATTTGAGTTAATAGAAGAAAATACTGATGAATTCCTTGTCTAATCTCCAGGATACTCTTGGTTACCATTATCAAAACCCACAACTGCTAGAAACTGCTCTAACACATCGTTCTTATCTCAACGAAGATCATAGTGTCCCGCAGTCAAATGAAAGAAGCGAGTTTTTGGGAGATGCAGTATTAGAGTTAGTAACATCTGAATTTTTATTTACAAAATTTCCCCAATCTCCAGAAGGAGATTTAACCTCGTTGCGCGCCAAAATTGTACAGACCAAAACTTTAGCTGCACTTGCTCAAGAATTAGATTTGGGTTCCTATCTGCGTATGTCAAAGGGAGAAAGAGCCTCAGGAGGAATGACCAACGCATCACTTTTGGCAGATACAGTAGAAGCTATTATTGGCTCTATATATTTAGATAAAGGAATTGAACAAGCTAAAATATTTATTCACCAATTCTTATTGGAAAAATACGAGATGATTATCAAAACCACAGATGTGGAAGATTGGAAAAGCCGTTTACAAGAAATGGTACAAGCTAAAGGGGGAGTGGCTCCAACTTATCAAGTTATAAATGAAGAAGGTCCAGATCATGATAGAACTTTTACTATTCAGGTTTATTATTTTGACAAAGCTCAAGAAACAGGTGTTGGTAAATCCAAACAAATAGCTCAACAAGCGGCCGCTCGCAAGGCTCTTGAGAAATTGCAGTCAATACAGTAAAATACCATGGTTATTATTCTTACCTTTAATTGCTTTATCGCTTAATTGCTTTATCGCTAAAATTTATGCTTAAAATTAAATTGAGTAGATTTGGAAAAAGAGGACAATCATATTATCGTATCGTTGTGGCTGAAGCCAAATCCAAACGTGATGGTAAATACACTGATCTTTTGGGAACATATAATCCCATGATTAAAAATGATCAGATTACCTTAGATGTAGCTAAGTATCAGGATTGGATTAAAAAAGGAGCTCAACCTACTCTTACTGTCAGTCAATTATTCGCCAAATTAAATAAATAATCAATTTTTATCAAGATTGATTATTTACACACATGGAAAAACTACTTCACTTTTTATTAGAAAATATAGTTGATCATCCAGAAGATATTGTAATAAATCAATACGAGAATGATTATGGAGTTACTGTTTTGGAAGCTTCGGTGCATCCAGAAGATATGGGTAAAGTTATAGGAAAAGAAGGTAAAATTATTTCAGCAATCAGAAAAATATTAAAAGTAAAAGCAATTAAATCAGGAATTCATTTCCAGTTTACCTTGTTGGAATCTGCTCCTCTTTCTTAAAAGGATCTTTGTTGCCAAGCTCCCCTCCTTGACCTAATGATTCTACTGTTGGTATTTCATTTGTAGCAAAAACGTAAATTTTAAGGTCTTGTAATAATTTTTCTTCATCTTGGGTAAGTAAAGGTAGTTCCTGTTCATAAGCGGGTAAGTTATCAGGCATATGCTGAAAATAAATCTTGATAGTTAAAGATACGCTAAGCAATAAGTTTTCGTTTTGTAAGATAATTTTTTCATTAGCATTTTTATTAAGAAATGAGGTGGAAAATTTATCAATACGCATCATTGGAGCAAGCTCCTTAAGTTTGGCGACAAAATTTTCCAAATCTTGTTTGGTCCCAATAATTGAAAAAGTAATGTCAAAACTATCAAGAGTTTGTTGAGTTCCATCAGAATTCTGTTCATCTCTTGTTAGACTGGTACTGGCGACTGTCTTTGATTTGATTGAACCAGGATTAAGCGTAATCCCAGAAAATTGTAACGATTGGTTACGAGCTAAAGTAACTAATGAAATAAGCGCCTGCAAAGATGGCTTAGTTGAGGGAATATATCTTGAGATTAATTTAAGTTGCTGATCTAATATCAATTCACGGTCTTGAGTTTGATAGCTTTTAAGTGCGTTTTTCTTAGTTTGTAATTTGGTTAAATGATCTTTTTTTTCTACCAAAGAAGCGCTATTTTTAATAATTGAAGTAATAGCTGGTTTTAAGAAAAGAATACTGGTTAAGAAGATAATTAACAGCGAAGCTGCCGGTCCAATTTTTTCTTTGACAGACAATTTTTTCTCTCCTAGTAAC
>CAYXFC010000072.1:0-5045 GCA_964464155.1 uncultured Pseudomonadales bacterium | reverse complement strand
TTAGTTCTGGTCAAATTGAAGTATATAATTTACTTGACAATGCCCGTCAAATATCTTCTCTTGAACTTAACCATCAGGGCATTGCCAAAATGCCGGTTTCTGAAGATGCAGATATTGCCCTAGTCAAAGCCGACGGTAAGCTAGCCTTAATCCCAATTAATTTACGTTACTTAAATTATGGGTATAGTTATAAGCAGTTTACGCCTAAATCTGCCCAAAACAAATATTTTACTTTCACCGATAGACCATTATACAGACCGGGAGATAATGTCTATTTTAAAACTATTTTACGCGACGATGATGATGCCCGTTATAGTATCCCAACAGGACTAGCAACTGTAGGCTTTTATTCCGGATGGAGCGAAGATGATAAAATTTCAGAAAAAACCTATCCTATAGATGAGTATGGTACCGTCTCAGGTGAGTTTGTAATACCGCAAACTGCAAAAACCGGTGATTACCACATGAAGGTAACTTTGCCATCAAATAACTCTAATTCAACATATTTTCAGGTAGAGTATTTCCGCAAACCTGAATATTCCATCGATGTCACAATTCCCAAGACTGAGTTTATTTCCAAAGATGACTTAACATTTACTATTTCTGGATCTTATTTTTCGGGGCAACCTTTAGCTAGCCAAAGTGTGAAGTATAAAGTCTATAGCGGTGATTATTATCAGTACGAATATTATCGAGAGAATTACAACTATTTTCTAAGTGAAAATTACCGCTATGGTGGCTGGTGGGGAAACGATGCCGCGGTAACCGAAAACACCACTACTCTTAACCATCTTGGTAAAGCTGATGTTACCCTTAAGTTGGATAATAACACGACTAAAAATCGGATTTATTCTATCGAAGCTGAGTTTGATAATGGTTCAGGTAACCCCAGTTTTGTGCGTAAAAACGTGCTGGTATTTGCAGGAGAATATGATTTGTTCCGCCAAGATTACGATTCCTACTACGGTACGCTTTCTAAACCCCTTACCCTTCCCATTAAGTTAGTCGCTCACACTAATCAAAGTGTAGACGGCATTAGTCTGAATGCAGAAATAGAATTAAATAATTGGGTAAAAGAAATAATGCCAGAAGAAAAATACCCTCGTTACCGCAAAGTGACCGAAAAAATTCCTAGTCTTGCAGTCACTACTGACAAACAAGGTAATGCTACTTTTAGCTTTCAACCCACCAAAACCGGTTCCTATTCTTTTACGATAAGCGGATCTGATAATAGAGGTAACAAAATTTCTAAACAATTTTATGCTTATGTTAGGGACAAAGATTATCCATATTTTAGCTCAGATCAAAATACTAACCTCAATCTTGAACTGAATAAGCCAGAATATAGTCCTAAGGATACAGCCACTCTTTCTATATATTCCACAATTCCTAATCGTGATGTTTTACTCACTTTTGAACGGGATCGAATTAATCGTTACCAGGTTATTTCTATAGAAGGCAATTCTGTTTCTGTCGATGTTCCACTGGTTGAGACAGATATGCCTAACATTTATCCGACTATTTCCAGTTTTTCTGATGGTAATCTCGACGAAAAAGGTGTTAATCTTAAAGTTTCTACCCTATCTAAACAGTTAAAAGTGGTAGTTACTCCAGATAAACCCAGTTATGGCCCAAGTGAAACAGTGACACTCAATGTCCAAACTACTGATAATTCTGGTAATCCGCAAGCTGCTGATGTAGCTGTCTGGGCTGTTGATAAAGCCTTGTTTGAACTTGTTTCCGAAAATCCTAAAAGAATCAGTGATGTTTTTTGGAGTGAGCGCTATGCCAATACTTCAACTGCTCATTCACTCGAAGGCATTACCGTCAATCAAGCTGAAATGGGGGGTGGTTGTTTCACTGGCGAGACTCAAATTAAACTAGCTAGTGGCTTAACAACTGATATTGCCTTAGTAAAACCGGACACTCAAATATTAACTCGAAAAAGTGAAAAAAATGATAAGCTTGTCCTCTCCACCGTTCAATCAGTACATACAGCTACTGTTTCCGGAATATTAATCGTCAATCAAAATCTCAAAGTAACACCTGATCATAAATTATGGCTGAACAAACGCTGGCAGCCGATTGGTAATGCTCAAATTGGTGACTTATTATTAGATAGTCAAGGTAAAACTATTACTATAAACTCACTGGAGTGGCAGATGGGAAAAACCACTGTCTATAATCTGGAGCTTGACGGTAATCATACTTTTTTTGCTAATGATATCTGGGTACATAATCAAAAAGGTGGTGGTGGACGAACTGTTTTTAAAGACACCGCATATTGGAATCCATCAGTAAGAACAGGCACGGGAGGTCTGGCTACATTACGCTTCAAGCTACCAGACAACTTAACCACATGGGTCATTTCTGCTGTTGGCAATACTCAACAAACCTCAGTTGGCCAAACCAAGCAAGAATTAATTGTGACCAAAGATGTGATTATCCGCCCGATTTTACCCAATATTATAAGAGATAAAGATGATATTACTCTTTCTGCTCTTGTCCAAAATTTTACTAATAAAGATCAGACTTTTGATGTCAGTTTATTATTTGATTCTGGTGACGTTAAACAGGCAACTCAACCGGGAATTGTGATTAAGTCTCAAGACAGTCAAGAAGTTAGTTGGCAAGTTAAAGCAACAAGAGTTAATGAAAAAGCCAAACTACGTTTTGCCGCTATCGCCCAAGATAATCCCCAAATCAATGATATTTTAACTACCGAAATTCCAGTAATAGCTTTTGGATATTTAGAAACTCAAGGAGAAACTGGTTATGATCAGACTTCTTTTAAAATTAGTTTAGCTAAAGACATTAATTCTGATAAATCCAGCATTAAACTATCCCTTGCTCCGTCACTTTTGGGAACTTTACCTGCTGCTATGGATTATCTAGTTTATTATCCTTACGGTTGCGTGGAACAAACTACTAGCAGATTACTACCGATTTTGATAGCCAAACGCAATCCAGTTTTGTATTCAGATGCACTAAAAGATAAAAAAATTGACGATATGGTCCAAAAAGGGATTCGGCTTTTAACCGATCAACAGCATTTTGATGGTGGTTGGACTTGGTGGGGTAATGGCGAATCCGATCCTTTTATCACTACTTATGTAGTTGAAAATCTGCTGATGGCTAGAGAATCAGGCTATGAAGTTGATAATCAGGTATTCACCATGGCTGGTAATTTTTTGGCTAGAGATGATAAACTGACTACTTCCCAAGACATGGCTTCTAAAAATTACGGGCTGACTTTATTAAATTCTGATAAACGCCAAACTAAACCTTTAAATATCGAAGGCTTAGCTCCAGATTTGGCAGCTCTAGCTGTAATGAGTAATTATCTTAACGGCACCACAGATCCCAGCCAAAGTGGTTTGAATCAGCTGATAGCAATGGCCAAAACTCAAGGTGATACGCTTTTTTGGGAGGCTGGAGATAAAAATCGCTTTGCCTCCCGCGATGCTTCTACTGCCATGGTAATGCGTACTATATTACTAGCTGGTGGTAACAGAGAGCAAGCTGTCAAAGCTGCACGTTATCTGACAGCTCAGCACAAATTTCACTACTGGTCAAACACTTTTTCTACAGTACAGGTAATCAGAGCTATTACTGATTTGGCTAATTCCGGTCAAGAAGCTAATCCTGATTATATAGCTTCTGTGGCTATTGATAATGTTGTTTATAAAAGTGGTCCTATCAAATCTATTACTCAAGCCCCGATTGAAATTAATATCCCTCTAACCAAAATCAAGCCTACAGGCTCAATTATTACTGTAACTAAAGAAGGCCCCGGTCAACTTTATTCTACCTTAGTTACCAAACAGTTTCATACTGATCCTAAAGCTCAAGCTAACGAGCATGGTATGACTATTACTCGGGAATATATTAACGAAAAGGGTGATGAATATAGTTTAGCTCTAGGTGATACTGCGATAGTCCGGCTTACTGTCGGGGGATTGCAATCAGGTGATTATTATGGAGTTATAGCTGATGAGTTACCAGCTGGTCTTATCCCAATCAATGAATCATTTAAAAATCAACAATACGACAATCAGCGCCAAAACTATTATGCAGATGGTATTAACAACAAAGAATATACCCAAAATGGTATCGTCATGTCTTTGTATCAAGTTGCCACTGGTACCAGAACTTATGAATATAAAGCTCAAGTTGTATCAGCGGGGACTTTTATCGTACCGCCTGCCACTACTTCTTTGATGTATGCCCCCGAGATCTATGGCAGATCTGATATCACAACTATAACTGTTGATAAACAGTCAAAAATCATCGCCAGTAAAAAAATTCAGAGAATGATTGATGAAAGCAAAAAGTTATCTAATCTTGATAAACTTAAACTATCAATAGGATTATTGGTCGCCATAATGCTTATCATCGTTTCAATTTTGATGCACCCAATTCTAAAAGATAAAACCAAACGTGATCAGCTAAGACATAGATTAAAAAATCTTTTTAAAAAACATGATCAGCAAAACCCGCCCCTTATTCCCCAAAACCAACCAGAACAGTCAGAACAAAAATAAAAAGATAGTTATTTTGATCCTTTTTTTATTCTTAATTTTTGGTTATTGGTTTTATCTTTTAGAAAACAAATCACATTTAAATGATAGCTTAAATATCGATCAACTAATGACAACCAAAGGAATCCATGATCTATCTGCCATTAATACTCAAGAGTTTTATAGCTATTTAAAAGATTTATCCGATAATCCAGAGCCTTTCTCTTATCATGTTTCGGGTGTGGTTATTCCTCACCATTTGCTGGCGGGATCAATGATTGCATATTTACTTAAACGTGTATCTTCTCAAGCACCTAAAACAATTGTTTTGATCGGTCCAAACCATTTTGAAAAAGGAACCAAACCCGTTTTGACTAGTCATTACAGTTGGCAAACTCCATTTGGAATTCTCAAGCCCAACACAGAGTTAATAAGCAAATTACAAAACAATGATTTTATAGGTGTTGAAGAGTCAATTTTAGTCAATGAACATGCGATTACCGGAACCGTTTCTTTTATTAATTA
>CAYXFC010000071.1:0-5047 GCA_964464155.1 uncultured Pseudomonadales bacterium | reverse complement strand
TTTGAACCAGTGCAACGCTTTGGATTTAAGCTCGCTCGCCCATGGTATGATCATACACCATTTGCCGCTATTTTAATTTCTTTACCTGCTAGATTATTAGGTTATAAAAATTTTGAACAAATACCGCATTTGATCGTCCGGTTTCCTGCTTTAGTTGCCAGTATTTTTACTTTATACCTAACTTATGCTTTGACTAAAATCTTATTTGACCAAAAAACTGCTTTTTTTAGTTTAATTATAATTGCTACAACTCCTTACTTTGTAATAGCTCACCATCAGTCATTTTTAGAAAATATTTTAACTCCAATTTTTTTACTAAGCTTACTTATGATTATAAAATACCAACAATCTAAACAGGGAAAGTATTTGATCATTGCTATAGTTACTAGTTTATTAACAGGTTGGTGTAAAGTAATTGGTTTTGGATTACCTCTTTTACTTGCAGGTTGGTCTTGGTGGCAAAATAGTAAAAAGGCGTCAATTTATTTATTAATTAATGGATTTTTATCACTGTTAAGCTATTTTGCCTATGGCATGATAACTAACAGACAATTTTTTTTACAGACAATTTTTAATCAGGGAGATAGAGGAGCTTTTTTTGAATCATTGTTACATTCTATGACATTTTTACATTTTTACGCTGCCTTTAACGATGGCTGGTATCTTTTAGCAATGATATTTAGCCTGGCTATATTAATTAAAATGAAAAAGACTGAAAATGAAAAAACTTTAAGCTGGTTTATTTTAGGGTTTATGATGTTATTGTTTTTTTTAAGTGGTAAAACAAATAATTCTCCATGGTATCGATTTCCCCTTATCCCACTTCTGACCATTTCACTTTCTATTTATACCAAAACTTTTTGGGAAAAATTCAGCCCTTTTTTAGCTGTACCCTTCTTTCTTTTAGGATTTACGGGAACTGAGCTAATACATTTAAATATTAGTTCAGCTTTTATCAGGTTATTTACTTTAATTATTTTTGTTCCTCTTATTTTCGCTTTTATATTACAAAATAAATATTTTAAAAAATTGGGATTGTGGTTACAAAGAGTCTTGTTAATTTCAATGATCTTACTTAATATAGTAACAGTAATTAAATATCCAACAGTTTATTGCCAACAAAACGTTTGTCTAAAGCCACAAAAAATTGTTTTACCAAGTTATGGAAAATAAACAATATCTTATCAATGCAGATATTATCAGAATAATGGCAATATTTGGAGCTATTGGTATTCATATAGTTTTTCCTTTTTATGGTCGGTGGGATTATATTGGGGGTAAAATTTGGTGGATATCAGATATTTGGAATGCATTTGCTCGAACTTCAATACCTCTTTTTATAATTTTAAGCGGGTATTTTATCTTAAATAATCAAGATTCTATTACCAGAACTTGGCAACGGGTAATTGGTAGAATTCTAATACCACTTGTTTTTTGGTCTGGTTTATATTTACTTTGGGATGGTTTGTATCTTAAACACGGTCTGAATTGGCAAGATTTTTTTCTTTGTATTTTTCGCGGAGGTTTATTCCATTATTATTTTTTGGGTATTATTGCTAGTTTATATATTTTATCCCCTATTTTAAGATTTATATTAAATCAAGCTCCTATTAAATTAAACAATTATTTAATTGTAATTTCATTGGCAGGAAGCTTGTTGTTAAATTTTTATTTATATCTGACTTATAAAGTTTTTGATGGGAATATCTTTCTTTATTGGATAATGTTTGTTGGTTATTTTTTAGCTGGCGGTTTATATCGTCGAAGCAATCTTAAAGTCAATCCTAAATCACTTTCCCTTGTATTTATAATTTACTGGATATTTACTAGTTTAGCTGGTTGGATTAATCTAAATTTAATACAATACAAAACTCCTATTTTATTCCCTGCCGGTAGTATTTCGCCATATTTTGATCATTATGTTAGCCCTAATATTATGATTATGTCGTTTTGTTTATTTATCTTTATCATGCAAGCTAATTTAGGTAAAATTGTAAATAATCGGAAATTGATATCGCTAGTTAAATTATTAGCCTCAGCTTCTTTTGGGATGTATCTTATTCATCCATTTATTATGGATTTTATGTATATGAAATTTTTTATTGTAATAGAGAGCTTACCCTTACTTTTGATACTTAAAATAGTAACAACTTATTTATTTTCTTTTATCATCACTATAATCCTACTTAAAATTCCTAAATTAAATGCTGTTCTTGGTATTAAGAATTAACTGATAAAATTGCAAATTCTTTACTATCAAATATTATTTGATAAGGTCCGCACTTTTTGCTACTGGGAACAATTAAATATTTAATTCCCCTTTGTTTAATTTCGTTTCTTTGTTCCCAACTTAGATCACAAAAACTACTACTAATCGTGTAGATAAATTTTTCCCTATCTTGAAAGTTAATATTTAAAACTTCCAATTGATTTTTATCAAAATAATATGTGTGTTTATTAGCTAATGCTCCGATAATATTACAGTCACGATAAATTTCTGCTTGCCGATTTCTTTTATCAAGTGATAATGGCTGTCCCAAAACTGCCACACTTCCCTGAGGATAAATACTTAAGGTTTCCAAGCCCTGAACCATTTGAGTATCAATGAAACCAGTAAGATTGTGAGTTTTGTATGCCAAGATAGTCTTTATACTAGTTGGTATACTAACTAGTATATAAATAGATATTGCAGTTATTTTTATCCATTTGATTGTTAATTTATCAATATTAATTAGTAATAGTATTGATAAACTTATCATTGCATATGGTGCAAACTGAATTATATTAAACGCGCTATTTTTTTGGTTAAATAATAAAATAAATAATATTGGAATAATGCTACTAAAAAATAAAAAATGTTCAATTAAATTAGTTTTTTTTCTTAGAAGACCTAATAATCTTAACTGAAAATTTACTACTAAAAATACCACTGCAATTAAACTATCTAATATAAACAACTTAAAATGCTGACCTAGTAATTGATAAATGGCTCTGATGCTAGCGATTTTTTTGAAATAAGGTAATATACTACGTATAAAAAATTGATCTACAATCCAACCTGGATTCCAAGTTAGAAACTTATCTCCTTCTTTGAACGTAATTACATAAAACAATCCCAACAAAATCATTGAACAACTTCCAAAGATAATAAAGTTTTTAATATAAACAAGGAATGAAGATCTATCATTTTGGTAGATATTTATCATTTTAATAAATATTACCAATGCTAAGCTGATTCCGAACACAAGGAAAGCATAAATTTTAATGCCTGCTAAGGTAGTTAAAAATAAAGTTAGTATGGGAATAAATTTAAGATTGTATTTTTGCTTAATCCATATATTTAATAAAATAATTCCATACAACAATAGACTTAATGAAAGAACTGTTTGATGATTGAAAAGATAAATGAGTGGCTGATCCAAAAGCAAACTATCGCTTTGCCATTGTTTTACTCCTAGAAAATACCAAATATAAGCTAAGTTATTCCCGAAGTAAGCTAAAAAAACACTTATAATTTGTAGTGTTTTGTTTTTGATCAGTAAAACAGAAATCCGATATATAGATAAACCGTATAATACAGAAATTAAAACTGGATATATTAACTGTAGATAAACGTAGGCACTTCCATGTACCAACCAAATATTAGTGCTGATCAATAGATCATAAAAATAATGATAATTATGTAGTATCTCTCCAGAAAATCCTGGTACTATTGGCGGGAAATTATTTACAAACTCATTAATTAATGACATGTGCCATGCCTGATCATGGTTGGTCAACAAGTTAAAACGCAAATTATCAATTCCAGCCAAAGCAGATGCAATATAAGTCCAGGCTTGTCCCACTACTCCTAAGGCAATAATTAAAATTAAACGATGATTAAATTGTATTTTGGGCAAATTGAATTTAACTTGATATTTTATCACCGCTAAAATACACAGACTTAAATAAATAAACAATAAAACCCAAAGAGGTAATATCCATCTGCCAAAGAAAATAAAGGGCAAGAAAACAATAAGACCTAAAATTATCTCCTGATCAACACTATTTTTTAGATTAAGAATATGAGTGATAATTTTACCTGGAAAATATAAAAATATACTAATAAATAATACAACACTGATTATTGGTATTAACAACCAAAGCATATTTAGTTTATAGGCACTATAGGAAGTAATTCTAATATTACAAATACTGGTTCGCCATTATTATAATTTATAGTATCAATAATTTTTGCATTTGTGGGAATCTCTTCATTTACACATACATATAAAACTCCAAGCTCTCCACTATCATTGGCAGGACATTTACTACCTACAAAGTGAATGTTATCCAAATATTTCATTGATTGAAAATGATAGGGGTCTAGTTCTCCTCTAGCATCATTTGCTTGATTTTGCCATTTGACTGGATCATATTGGTTATAAAATAAAAAGAAAATATAAGGAGTTCCTTTTTTGTCGGTAATGTCTACTCTAGAATATTTATCCTTAAGTTGGTTAACTTTTGTTACCAATTGTTTGTATCCGTCTTGCCAATGATATGGTTCACGTAGTCCGAAATGTACAAAATATGCATCCAAAAAGTAAACAAATTGATAAATCAGTACTAAACTAAAAAATATTAAAATTAAAATTTTTAACTTTCCTTTTAATTTATCAAATATATAAACAATTCCTGTCGCACATATAATTGCCAATGGGACAATCATATATTTGGCTCTTATTGAACTGGGAGTTTGAAAAGTTAATGCCGCAGGAACTGGAGCTACTAACAACCATAAGCTAAGGAAATGCTGCTTTTGTTTAATCACAATATAAATACCAGCTAACAAAAAGGGTATCAAAATCCAATATACTAAACCTTCATTGGGTACTTTGTACCTAGCAATAGGATCACCTTGAAAAAACAAAAATGAGAAATCAAAATGACTTACATATCTACTAATAAAATCATCAGCTAGTACTTGAACTTTATTATGTGTTAGTCTGATAAACCACATTGGTTGTCCAAATGATTCGGTTAAGTCTTGATTGAGTTTAATGCT
>CAYXFC010000070.1:0-5136 GCA_964464155.1 uncultured Pseudomonadales bacterium | reverse complement strand
CATTAACTGTCCGGAAAAAGGCCGGAAGTTTTCCCAGGAAGCTATTGATCTGTCCGCCAAGCTTGCTTTAAATAATCAAATTAGATTAGACTACCAGCCAAACTACCAAACAGACAGGTGGAACCGTGTTCTGGCCTATGTTTTTATTAACGATATCTTCTTAAACGAACAATTAGTCCGCCAAGGTCTTTGTGAAGTCACTATTTACAAAAAGCGGGCTAAACTAAAATATCAGGACGAATTACTCAACGCCCAAAACCAAGCTAAGCAGGAAAAACTGGGGCAGTGGGAGTAAAATTTAAATGAGTAAGCGTTGCCCTTTTTGTAAAAAGCAAGTAAAAAAATCAGCGTCAGAATGCCCACATTGCAGAAGAATATTAATTGAATATACCGGAAACCATTCTTCTGTGCAGAATCTATCGGCAAGGGTTCATAAAAACAGTTTTCTAGAAAAAATTAAAGTACGCATTGCCGGGTTTGTAAAAAAAATCAGAAACATTATCAAGAACAAACCCCTTTTAAAATTTAACAAACCCACTTTTAATCTAAATTATTTATGGATAATCCCTGTAATAATTTTTATTGTAATGACCTCCTCGGGAAATACTGATGAACAAAGTTTACCGGAAAATTACAACAGACTACCTAACGGGATAATAATATCTTCTCTTATTAGAAACAGTGTTGGTTTAGGAACTCTGGAAATTGATAACGGAACAGACAATGACGCGGTTGCAAAATTAATAAATAAGAAAAAAAACATATCCGTCTCCACTGTGTATATTCAAGCAAAATCCAAATTTACTATTACGAAAATACCTGACGGGACTTATGAACTTTATTTTCAAACAGGGAAGGACTGGAACGAAAAAGAAAATAAATTTTTATTTCATCCGTCTTTCTCAAAATTTACTGACGATTTTGAATATACGACAACTGATACGGAATATTCCATTTACCGTGTCACTCTTAATCCTGTTATCGGCGGAACAGCAGCAACAAACACGGTTTCAGAAAATGAATTTGGAAAATATTAATTTCAACAACAAATATGTATAAATTTGATAAATATGCTCGTCCATATTGTGAAAACTGTAAAATATTCTGGGGTAAACAAAATATAGGACTGGTAATGAATTGTACTAAATGCGGGCGAAAATTAATTTTAAAGTCCTTTAATCCTTGGCCTCTATGCGTAAAAGGTCTGGGGATAATCAGCTTGGGCGGATTTACGATGTATCTGGGTTTCACGATTATTTGGATTGGTGGTTTTTTATGGGGAGGTCAACAGATTATTAACGCTTTTAAACAATTGAACGATGTAAAGACCTTAGATAATAAAACAAAAAAATAGATTAAAATGTATTGTAATATCTGTGATGTTAATTATTTTAATCTAGCGGAGGATAAATGAATAATAATTATTGCATAGAGTGTGGAACAAAATTTATCAAAAGAAGCAGGTACTGTTTAAATTGCGGCAATAAACGGCCAAGAAAGCTTAAATGGCTATTATGGTTAGTTATTTTAATTTTCGGGTTTGTTTTTTTATGGTGGTTTTTTAGTGACAGCGAAGAAGAAAGTTTTATTGAAGATAGTATTTTTGAGCCGATAATGAAAACATTTAAAGAAGACGGTAGCAATGAATTGGGCAATGACATAGAATCGTCAGTGGTCAATGTATTATGTCCTTACCTCGATGAGCCGATGTATTTAAACTCTAATGGTACCGGTGGCTCTGGTGTAGTAATAGGTGAAGAAGGAACTGTGTTAACAAATGCTCATGTGATTCCACAGGATGGGGAGTTGTTGAATACCAATGCAGAAGGTTGCATTGTTGTTTTTCCCGATAAAGATACCGGTTATCCGAGGGAGGCATATTTAGCAAAACCTTATGTAATGGGTGACTTTAGCGATGAGTATGATTTGGCTTGGCTGGAAATATATGACGTATATACCGGAGCCGACGGTGAAAGATATGGCAATTTTCCTAAAAAGTTCCCTTCTGCCTTACAGATAGATTGTAGTAATGAAAATATTAAATTGGGCGAGAAAATTAAAATCTATGGCTACCCTCAAGCTACTGGTGGTTATTCCTTGACTATTACAGAGGGCGTAGTGAGCGCTTTTACGGCTGATGGTTTAATGACCTCAGCTAAAATTGATTCCGGCAATTCAGGTGGATTGGCTACGGATGATAAGGGATGTTTTATGGGGATACCGACCGCCGTAAAAATTGGCGAAGCTGAATCATATGGTGTTATAATTACACCGGATGTTGTAGGAGAGTTTTTTGACAAAGTTAACTCTTTAATTGAGGAGGAATAAATTATGAAATACTGTTCAAGTTGTGGAAAGAAGGGCTTAGATGAAGCTAAATTTTGTGGAAAGTGTGGAGAAAAATTAGTTGAACGGAAAAAGGATGAAGAAATAACTTCTATTAAGCAGAAAGAATATGCAACTTTTTTCGATAGGTTTCTTGCATTTGCAATAGATTATTCTATTGTGGCAATATTAATGTTTGTTATTGTTTTCGTGACAGGATGGACTTGGAGCGACGAAGGAATGACTCCGACAATAATTGAGTGGCTGTTTTTAATTACATATAATGTTTTTTTCTTATCAACTTGGTCAAAAACTCCTGGAAAAGCTTTATTTAATTTAGTGGTTTTAGATGAAGAAGGACGTCATTTAACATCAGGAGTTGCCTTAAAGAGACAATTACTTCAAATATTATCAACCTTTTTGTTTGGAATAGGATATTGGAATATGGGATCTGATAATAAGAAACAGACTTTTCATGATAAAAAAGCTCAAACAGTTGTAATTAGAGAAGGACCAACACCCGCTTGGGTTGTAATTTTATCTTTAATATGCGTTGGATTTGTAATTTGGATTTACAGTTTGGCATATGCATAAATATAAAATGAAAAAAGGACGGGAAAAATGAAAGCAAAAAAATTCAAACTTATTCATGTTTTTGGACCAGTGATAACTATTCAGATTGTGTGGTTTTTGTTAAAAGTTTTGGGATTTTTCTTTGGAGTTGACTTTTTTACAAGTGCTCGACCAAATACGGTTGCTGCCTTATTTACAGTATTACTACAGATGTTAGCGAGCCTATCTGTTTATTGGATTCCTGTCGGACTAATTATTTATTTTGTGCTTAAGAATAAAAATAAAGATTAGGTTATTCAAGAGTTATTATAAATATGAAAAAGTTAATTTTAACAATTAAAGCCATTCTCCTTGCATACTTTTCTTTTAATCTAATTAGAGGTATATTATCTTTTGGAACATTTACATCCTCTACTCAATTACTGATAGCTTTTTTTGTTTGGGCTGTTGTGTTATTTGATGTTTCATCAAAATATTACATCAAATCATTACCTAAATTTTTTTATAATATAAAACCAATCATCGGATATGGCATTGCGGCTTTTGGTTTAAATTTTGGGCTCAGTCTCCTTAAAGGAGAATTGAATTATATGTTTCCAGAAAATACAAGCAATATCATACTTATATTTTTTCTACTACTTCCTATACTTATAATTGTCTATGGACTTACATTTGCTTCACAACTTTATGAATTAAAGAAAAAGTAGAACTTATGAAAAAACTAAAAGCCTATGTTGTTAAAAATAAAGTTTGGATTATAGTCATTTTATTGATTGCAGGTTGGTTTTACTGGTTTCAGTGGCGCCCAGTAGAAATTAGAAAAGACTGTTCAGTTATTGCGATGGATGGTGCGTTGAAAGAAAATGGGAACAATGGCAGATATGTTCAAAAACAGTATGATCATTATTACGGTGTTTGCCTTCAAAGTGCGGGATTAAGATGAAAAATCAGCAATCTCTTATTAAACTCTTTAACCTTAAAAAATAGGGTTAAATCTTGAGTTTTACCGCACATTCAAACTTCTCTTTAAACTTTAACTTGACCAGGGATTCTAAAAGGTCCGATCCGGCATAGCCGGAAAGCAAGGCAATCTCAAACCCGCCGCCCATAAACGAAGCGGCAATAATGCCGATGGCCATCGCCACCGCTACACTCACAAAAAACCAACCATAATTGATCTGCTCTTCTTTTTTAAGAATGAGGGACTTGGCTATTCCCATTATTCCCCGAAGCGCCCCGCCTAACAAACCGCCTAAAATTATAGAAAACATATAACTTACCTCCTAGCTAAATAGTAGCATAAAATCAAGCTTATGATGATATAATAATTTTAAAATGAATATCAAGTGGCCTTCAACAATTGCAGGAATTCTTCTAATTTTAGGGATTTTAAATGGTTGGCCTTACAATTATTACATAATTCTTAGATGGATAGTTTGTGGCGTTGCCACTATTAATGCAGTAGCCTTTTCCAAATTGCAATTAACAGGCTGGGTCTTGGTTTTTGGGGCTTTAGCCTTTCTTTTTAATCCCATTATTCCAGTTTATTTGGATAAAAGTTCTTGGGTAGGTATAGATTTAATTTCAGCAATATTATTTTTTGTAGCAGCTTATTCTAATAAAAGTATAAAATAAAAATATGATCAACTTGTTTTTACAGAATCTAAACACTTTGACTATTTTTTCTGTAATGTTTCTAATATTTTTTGCCATTTTTTTATTGTCTTTGGTAATTATAAAAAAGAATAGACAAAATGACGTTTTTACCAAACTTGATGAGTTGTATTCTAAAATTCATAACGATATTAATTTCTCCGTTACACCTAATTTGATTAGTCTTTCACCAAGCACAAACGACTTAATTCAATTAGCTATTGAAATTTGGCGCGTTGAAAAGAAAATAACAAAACTAGAAACATTTTTACCGGAAAATCAAAGAAAAGGCATAAAAAACTCTATTCAAAAGTTTAAGAGTTACTTTGAGAAATATGACATTGAAGTTATAGATTACACCGGTCAGAAGTTTAACGAAGGATTGAATCTTGATATTCTTGCATTTGAAAAAGATTCTAAAATAAAAGAGTCGATTATTAAAGAAACTATGGAACCAACAATTATGTGCAAAGGTCAGGTTGTTAAAAAAGCAAAAATTATTGTAGTTACTAAATAAAAAATTATGGCAAATGTGAATATTCAAATTGGAATTGATCTTGGCACGACTAACTCAGAAGTTGCCAT
>CAYXFC010000069.1:0-5302 GCA_964464155.1 uncultured Pseudomonadales bacterium | reverse complement strand
TTGCTAGCCCGAGAATTTTAATAGCTGTTTTGGAAAATTGCCAGCAAGCTGATGGCTCGATATTAATCCCTCAAGTATTACAAAGTTATATGGGAAAGGAAAAGATTGAATAAATTACTATCATTTATTAAATCTCAAAATTTAGCCACCTATCAATCCCAATACAATGGCGAAGTTAAAGTAATTGAACAATTTGGCCAACGTAAAATATATGCCGGAGGATTGCTTCAATCTGGTAGCATTATCAAACAGCTTTGGCAAAAACCTTTGTCTCAAATAAAAAATAAAAAAATAAAAACTGCATTGATTTTGGGTTTTGGTGGAGGTACGGCTGCACAACTATTATCTCAAATTTATCCTAGCTCGCAAATTACAGGAATTGAAATTGATCCAGTAATGATCGAAATTTACCAGGAATTTTTTAATCCTGTAGAGGACAACGATCGTTGTCCTCTAAAATTAATTAATGATGATTGTTTTCACTGGATTAAAAAATGTAAACATAAATATGATCTTGTCTTGGTTGATCTTTATCAAGGTCATGATATTCCGAAACAATTATATACAAGGAGTTTTATTCATAACCTGAAATTAATTATGCAAGAAAATGGTATTCTATTAATAAATCATCTATTTTTTGGAAGTTTCCAAAAAAGAGTTCCTGATTTAGTTCAAGTTCTAGAGACAGAATTTAAAGAAATAAAATTAATTAGAAATTTATCCAATATATTTATTTTTATTAAAGGCTGATAGTAAATTAATAGGTGGATATTTTATGTTTGAACAGTGGCATATTACTACTCCAGACTCAGGAATTAATAATGCTCCTTATCCAAAAGTCCCCATTCCAACTAATGGATTAGCAGATCAATTAGGCCCTTTTAATTTTGTTGTACGTGATGCTTATGATGGAATACTTATAGGAGATCAAGTTGTTTTAGCAACCCCAACTTATCCTTATTTTCCTGATGGTAGACAAGCAACAATATACGCCCTTAACCAAGATGGTACTCCAAGCCCTACAGCAATTAAACTTGATCAGGCAGGAGATATTCAACCAGCCTTTTATCCTCAGACTTTTGAAGCTTTTATAGATTTATTTGGCAAATGGAGACAAACAGTTAGACCTCAAGAGAATAATACGGTTTTCGGTTTCAATTTTGCAAGCTTAAATCATTTAGCTTTTCAATTTCCATACGCCGAATTTATTAATCATCCAGTTAGAAGAAGGTTGGCTCAATCAGTACCAATCTTCCACGGTCAAGTGTTGGAAGTGCCAAGAGATCAACATGATTTATATTACGATATTGGACCTAATTTATATGATAGAGAACAACTAGAATCATTAGGAGGAAAATTAGTTAGAGAATATCAAATACCATTTTCATCCGAAGACGAAATCAGACAAAGAGTTGCTGTTTTTATGAATATGTGGCTTTGTGAACAGCAAGATTGGAGTCAATGGTCTTTGTATAGAGATGCTTTCAATGAAGCTATTGTCGCTAACCCTATTTTCCAAAGATTAAGAAGGAGTACTTATGAAAGGTTACCTCAATATTATAATATTCCACCTTATGGTTTTGAATTTTGCACAGAATGGCCTACATTTGATCAGATTATAGAAAATGGTGCAGTTATCGGAGAATTACTATATGGATTTGAAGCAGCTGTCGCTAGTAGGATAGATATTGCTCAATATAATGGTGAAGATAGATTACCTGGTTATAATTACAATTGTATTTTCTTTTTTGAAGGAGGATTATTAAAATGTGTTTTTGCTCCACATTCAATCAGAACCGGTTTGATGGAAAGTATGGGTTTCATCGTACACCGTCCATCAAGAAAAAATACATAATGATTACAAAATCAAAACTACTATTAACATCTATTTTTATTATTGTTTTACTAATTGTGTGTTTTTTACTAAAACTGAATAATTCAAATATTAGTCCTTTATCTTTTGTAACTCTAGATAATCATAAAGTTTTTATTGAGCTTGCCGATACTCCTGCCAAACAAGCTCAAGGTTTATCTGGAATAGAAGAGTTAAAAGATGGTTATGGAATGTTATTCCCTTTCAATCCACCTCAAATGGTAAGTTTTTGGATGAAAGACATGCTCATTCCCATAGACATGATATTTATTAAAGATAATAGGGTGGTCACTTTATATACTAATGTGGAGCCCGAACCTGAAGTCGCTTTATCTATGTTAAAAAGATATTCACCCAATCAAGTAATTGATTACGTTCTGGAAGTACCAGCTGGCTGGAGTGATAAAAACAAAATTATTGTTGGCTCAACGGCAATTTATACACCATCGTATGATCCAGCTCAAAATTAGGTTCACCTAAATATAAATATATTTGATTTTTATAGAAATTTGCCTTATCTCCATATTGTTCCAGATTTACCAAAAGTAATTCTGCTCCGCTGTTTTGCAAAGCCTCAATACTGCTTTGGTTAGGAAATTGTTGTTGAGTTAAGGAAGTTAGATATAAATATGATTGCGGAAAGTAACCACTATATCCGTTGACCAATTTTTTGCCGTGGTACAAACTCCAATACATGCGCATGATTTCCTGCTTTGTCTGCTCTCCTTTATCCCATGCGGCCATCGGCAATTCAACAACTACCTGTTGAGGTTGATATCTAAGCCATTGATAAATCGGTGGAGCCTGATTTAGACTCGTAACTTTGACATAACTATTATATTGGGGAGTTAGTAAAACTATAAAAATTAAGACAACAAAACTTGAAAATATTTTTAATTTTTTGTTTGTAAATAACTTGGCCCAGGCTAAAACAGAAAACATGACTGCAAACAAGGCAAACATAACAAGCCACCTAGACGGAGTTCGAAAACCATTAAATCCGGGAACTATATAGTAAAGCAATAAATATGGCAAGGGAATCGGAAAAGGGATTTTTACTGTTTTACCCATCCAATGCAGAACTGGTCCAAGACTTAATAGCAAGCTTACTAACATAGCTATAAGATATATTTTCATCTCCTCAATTTCCCTTTTAAATATAGTTAAAAGAAATAATAGTACAAACAAAAAATACAAAACGGGCGAGAAAAAAGATCCAAATAATTGCTCAGGACTCAAAGAAAAATGCACCACTTCACTAAGCGACCTATGATAATCATATTGGCGAGATACTGAAAAATAAGCACTTAAATAAGGATAAAATAATATTAAGCTACCTAAAGAGATAATTAAGACATGTTTTTTATTTTCCCATAATATTTCTGTGGCTTTAGGCTTTAGCCAAAAAATGAAAATGGCTAGATATAAAATAAAATATGCAGGCAAAGGACTGTTTATAGCTTGCAATCCCAAAATTAAAAACCATAAATAAAGCCAGTAATTTTTCTTTGACTCAATCCATTTAAGCAATAACCATCCAGACAAAGGTGCTAAACCAATAAAAAAAGTGTGCAGATGAGAAATATAGTGCAGATGAATAAGTGAGAAACTAAATATTAAACTGAACAACACCGCCGTTATTCTATCTTTAGATAATTTATTTAACAGTAGATAACTACCCCACAAAGTTAAAATTTGGCCAATCAACAATACGCTGTTAAAAGCAGCGACTGGTTCTTTGAAATATGCTAAAAATGGTTTTGCAATAATACCACTAGTAATAAATAGATCAGAAAACGCTTGACTTTGGGTGGCTGGATAAAAAATACCACTATCAAATAGTTGATTTGGGGGTTGCGGAAATTTCCGAGCCATTTGGGTAATGGCGAAAGTAATAAAAAGCTCATCCTGATTACCAGGCAAGTATGAAGTAAAGTGAGTAACGACTGGCCAGAAATACAAAAAAGTAGTAAGACTAAAAAATAATAAGATGATTAACTCAACAGCAATCTTTCTTCTAAAATTAGAAATGAAAAGAGTTTTATCAATTAATTTCTTCATGATTTAAATTAGATAAAGTCGTAAATCCTGTTTTGGTAACTACTACCACATCTTCAATTCTTATCCCTCCCCAATCAAAATATAATCCAGGCTCGACTGTAATCACCATACCACGTTGCAATAAACCTTGAACAGAAAAATGTAAACTTGGATATTCATGAATCCCAATACCTAGACCATGTCCGGTTGTATGCCAATAATGGTCAATCAAACCTGCTTCTTCAAAAATTTTACGAACTGCTAAATCTATATCAGCAATTTTGACACCATCTTTAATCTGACCTAAAGCTGTCTTTTGAGCCTGCAAAACTATTTTATATACATCATTATAAATTCTACTTGGTTTTCCTAGTACATATGTTCTGGTTAAATCGCCACAATAGCCATCTTTCTTTCCCCCACAATCAATCATTACGATGTCATTTTCTTGAATAATTCGATTACTAGTCATATGATGCGGAATTCCGCTATTTATGCCACTAGCAACAATAGTTGGGAATGAACTATCAAAAGCACCGAATTCTATCATTAATTTTTCAAGATGTTCTGCTACCATTTTTTCAGTTACTCCTGGACTAATCCATTGTCTAGTATGCTCTAAAGCTTTTTGAGTAATCTGCTCAATTTCTTTAATAACTTTAATTTCTTTAGTTGTTTTTATTGCTCTTAAAGTAGCAATATCTTTACTAATATTTATTAACTTAATTTGTTTTTTTTCTAAAAACTGGGCTTCGAAAACAGTTATATTTATTTCTTCTATTCCTATCTTTTTACCTTGATAAGAATTGGCTAAAGTCTCAAACAACGATTGATTAACAATCTCTAATTTAAGAAACGGAAAAAGTGTTTTAACCTGACTTGCATACATCCGGTGAATTAATAAAACTATATCTTTGGGAGTTATCAAAACAAAAGCTTCTCTATCCTGCTCTCTGACAAAGTTATATCCAGTTAGATAAAAAATGTTTTGCGAAGATGACAATAATATCCCGTCAATATTTTTGTTTACTAAAATTTGCTGATATTTTCTCCATCTTTTAGATATTTCGCTTTTGCTTAATTTCATAGTGCAATGATACAATCACGCATGCTTTTTAACAAATTATAAATATCTATGACTTATTACCCTTCTCAACAAATATTAGAAAGATACGCTGATGTTTTGATTAACTTTGCATTAAATAGTGGAAAGGGAGTCAAAAAAGGTGAAGTAGTTCGTATTACGGCTACAGAATCTGGAAAACCCCTTTATTTACAACTACGCAAAGCAGTTCTAAAAGCTGGAGCCCACCCCATGGGTAATTTTTTACCAGATGATGATGCCATTATTATGCCAACGAGAGATTTTTATAATTTAGCTTCCGAAGA
>CAYXFC010000068.1:0-5435 GCA_964464155.1 uncultured Pseudomonadales bacterium | reverse complement strand
AAATTTAATCAAAATAGCAGTTTTAATACCTGGATCAATGCTATTGCCCAGCATGAGTTGATAGACTATTATCGCCGGCATAAAATCAAAGCCATTCTATTTTCTACTTTCCCCTTTTTAGAGAATATTGCTGACTTGGCTTTGGGTCCTCAGCTGGCACTAGAGGAAAAAGAAGCCAAACAAAGAATATATTTAACCTTAAAAAAACTAAACGAAGGAAATGCCCAAATTTTACGACTAAGATATTTAGAAGGTTTAAGTGTGTTTCAAATTTCCCAGAAAATGGGCTTAAGTTATAAAGCAGCGGAGAGTAAGCTTTCCCGCGCACGCCTAGCCTTTGCTAAAACTTACGTTTTCTACAGATCCGGCTTACAAGAAATTGGCTAAATACTCTATTTTGCTTTCTATAAAAGAGAGCTATCTTTTTACCCGTAATAGCCTTGGTTTAATCTTTCATCCTTATAAAACAATTAGATCTCTTATCCGAGAACGTGATTATTCCCAAATTTTACTTTTGATATCTTTACCGGCTTATGTGTTAGCTGGAGGTTTGGGAGTTATCTGGTTTGGCAGACGCTTAATTCACGCGCCTTACGGAGTTTGGGGCTTTTATACCAAAGGTGGAGTATTGGGAACTTTTACATTTAGTTTTGCTATATTTTGTTATTTGGGTTTTTGGGTTTGGCAAGTGTGGAAAATAAAGAATAAATAATTAATTAATAAAAAGGAATTAATATGGGAGCTGAATCTGCACCAAGAAATTGGAGAACCAGAAAGATTCGTTTGCAAGGGCCAGTTGGGGGAAACTTTAGTAGAGAAAAGCAAGAAGAGGGGGCATCACTTGCTCGTCAAGTAGCCGAAGCTGACGGTAGCTTGTGGGCATCTTATAAACCAGAAGCAGGAAAAGCGGGTTATGAAATAAGATCAAATCGGGATACACATCAGCAGGAAATGTTTATTGAAGGGAAATGGATTGTTGTATCTGATTATATGAAGTGGCAGAGTTATATAACTTTGGGTCAACATAACGGAGAACTTAAATTTGATACATACGAAGAATGGTTAGCAAAAACTCGGCCACAGGCTGGGGGAAATGGCAATGGACACAATGGTAATGGACATGGGGAAACAACTATATATCAAGCAACGGATCAATTAGTTCAAGTATAATTTATGAATCAAAATATAATTCTAGTTAATCATAAAGACGAAGCTATCGGAGAGACAACAATTATCAATTCTCATTTAGGAGAAGCCAAACTACATCGAGCTTATACTGTTATTTTGCGAAATAACAAAGGCGAGATATTGCTAACTAAACGGAGTCTAAAAAAACCACTTTGGCCAACATATTGGGATGGCAGTTTCAGCTCTCACCCCAGAGTTGGTGAGACTTTGGAACAATCTTGTGAAAGAAGAGCTAAAGAAGAATTAGGCATAGAAGTTAAAGATTTTAAGGATTTGTTTAATTACTCATATCACATCAAATGGAATACAGTTTTTTCTGAACGGGAAATTAACCATATATTGATTGCCGAGTATAATAACGATTTTATTAATCCAAATCCTGAAGAAGTAGATGAATATCAATGGATGAGCTGGGATGAGGCAATCAAATTTAGCTCGAATAAAAAGAATTTGATTGCGCCTTGGTGGGAGATAGCAATTGAGCAATCAATGGCCAAACGAATAAAAATGATATGATGACCGAAAGAGAAAATGGACTGGTATCGAGAGTTAATAGTGATGGTTTAATCGAATTAAGGCCGGAAAAAGTAATTGGAGTTATGGGAATTGCCACAACATGGAATAGACAAAATTACTTAGTATGCAGAGAATTAGTGACAAAAGAGTGGTGCGATAAACAGAGAGGAGATTTGGGTACATCGATGGGTGGAATTGAAGCAGGTGAATCAGATCATGAAGCGCTGACAAGAGAATTAATTCAGGAATTTAATCTAAATCCAGAAGCCTATGTTTTTAGTCCTCAAGCAGTTGGATACTTTAGAACACAAAAAGGTTGGGTGTCTGTACATGTAGTTATGATAAACACTGATAAACTAAGTGGTAGATTCTTACAACCAATTGATGGTGAAACTGATAGTGTGGGTTGGATCCATTTTGAAGAAAGAGATCGTTTCGGAATTAGAGGGGGAGTACAAAGCGTGTGGGAGAAATTTGAGCAAGGTAAATTTTTTATGGATGATACTTGTCAAGGAGATCATGCGCTTGATAATGGACGATCACCTTGGGGAGTTATCTTTGACTTAAATGGTTATCCAACCATGTTTACATGGAAAGGTATTACAAATACACTAAAGTAGAAAATAAATTATCATTTCCCGACATTATTTCGGGTTATGTTAAAGATATATTAATCTATGAAACCAATTATTTTAGTCAAAATCGGAGGTTCGTTAATTACTGATAAAACTAAACCTTTCACCATCAAACAACGAGCGTTGGATATTATTTGTAAAGAAATTAAACTGGCTCAAGATTGTGGCAAACAATTGATTATCGGTCACGGAGCAGGCTCTTTTGCTCATTTTCCAGCTAAAAAATACCAGACACACAAAGGCATAATTAATGATGAAAGTTATAAAGGCATCGCAGAAGTGGCTGATGTGGCGGCTCAACTCAATCGGATTGTGATTCGTAAGCTTATTGATACAGGTGTAAATGCAGTAGCCGTTAGTCCTTTTAGTACTATGGTTGCTAAAAATCATGAATTGCAATCGATTTGTACTGAAAGTTTAGAAGAAATATTAAAATTAGATTTATTGCCAGTTCTGTATGGTGATCAGATCATTGATACTGCGGTTGGTTGTACGATTTTTTCTACCGAAAAAGTTTTGGGATATTTAGCTTTGCATCTTAAAGAAAAAGGTTATCAGATTGAGCGCATTATTCATTGTGGTCAGACCAATGGAGTATATGATGAAGATGGCAATACCATTCCTTTAATAAATAGTAAAAATTTTGATCAATTTGCAAAAGCGGTCACAGGTTGTAATGGAACTGATGTAACAGGCGGTATGATTCACAAGGTAGAAGAAACATTGGATTTGGCCCGTCATGGGATTCCAGGACTTATTATTGACGGAATTGAAAATGGATCTCTTTCCAAAGCAGTCAATGGAGAAGAAGTAATTGGAACTAAAGTCGAAAAATAGATTAAAATATCTTCATGAGTAAAATCATTCAAACAAGAGCTTTTCAATCTATTTCACTTTTAGGTGATATCGCTATAGATTTAGGGTATGATGCCATGGTTATTGCAGTTAAGCCTGAAGTAATATTAAACTGTAAAAAAGTTACTGGTAAAACCAGTTTCTTACATTTGCAATCAGTCAATTTACATCTGGAGTTAACCCAGTCAACGCCAGTAATCCAATCCAAAATTAGTCCATTATTTCGTCAACTGATTGATATTACCCACACACTACTTTTACAACATAATCTTCCATATGGCTTAGATATTACTATGCCAGAGTGTGAGTTGCAAAACAACAGTTCAGCCACAATGGCTTATTTAGTTGCTTTATATAAGTCTATTATCGATATTAAAAAGACAAAACTAAGCAAAGATGAATTATTACAGTTTTGTCACAATTTTTTACTAGATAGAAAAATAGAACACAATTTAGCAACTTTAACAGCAGCTATTAATGGAGGAATAGTATATTTTAGTAAACAGTCAAGTCATGTAGAAACGCTAAATATCAATGATCTTATAATATATTATTTACCTCAAACTAAGGAAACGGCTGTTAAAAAAGCCTATAAACATATCAAAACTAGTAAAGAAAGATATAAAGATAATTTGGCGCAACTGGGCAAGCTATCAGCTTTGGGGATTGTTGCTTTGAATAAAAAAGACTATCTCAAATTTGGAGAATATATCAATCGGACCCAAAAACTATTAACTGACTTTGGATTAGTTAGTGAAACAGTTCACAAATTATGTATTCAAGCTATGTTAGCAGGAGCTTTGGGAGCCAAATACTGTCTGGATCTAAATGCTGTTTTGCTAATTTGTGATCAAAAAGGAGTTGAAATTAAATCAGCTCTAATGAAATTAGACTTACAAGTTCAGGATTTACCGTCTGTTTAGTTTGCCCAATTTATGATTTTATGTTAAAATAATAGATATTGTGTAAGAATTTTTAGAGGTGGCCTGGTCCACCTTTTTATTTGATAAAAATATTTTATAAGTGCAAAGATATCAGAGTGATATAAATATAAAGATTAATTAATATCAAAATCTTTATTTTTTATTACTTAATTACTGTTATTATGGCAACTCTACAATCTACAGCTCGTACCGAATTTGCAACAGCTCTTAACCAAATCTGCTCCGAACGTGGTATTAGTGCAGAGGTAGTTTTACAAACTATTGAAGCTGCAATTTTAGCTGCTTTTCGTAAGGATTATGGATTTGAAGAAGAATTTGTCTATAAAGCAGAAGTTAATCCAGATGATGGTGGAGCGAAAATTTTTAAGTATCCGATAACAGTGCCAGCAGTAGAAGTTACTGAAACGCAGGAAGGCAAAGAAGCTGAATATGATAAAACCAAAGGCGAAGAAGTAACTCCTCCAGGTTTTGGTCGCATTGCCTCTCAAACTGCTAAACAAGTAATCTTGCAAAAAATTAGAGAAGCAGAAAAATCAGCTATATTAGATGAATACCAAGACAGAATTGGCACCATAGTTTCCGGAATGGTACTGCGTCGCGATGGTCAGTTTATTGTAGTTGATATCGGTCGTGGTCAGGCAATAATGCCTCCCCAAGAGCAAACACCAAGAGAAAGGTATGAACTAAATAAACGCTTTACTTTCTATATCCAGGATATTCGTGAGACTATGAAGGGCCGACAAATTATTGTATCTCGTGCCTGTGCTGAGCTGGTGGAAAAACTATTTGATCGGGAAGTACCAGAAGTTTCCTCAGGAGCAGTAGTGATTAAAAAAACTGCCAGAGAAGCAGGTTCAAGAACGAAAGTAGCAGTGGCTTCAACTCAATCAGGAGTTGATCCAGTCGGTTCCTGTGTGGGTCAAAAAGGAGTGCGAGTTTCTACTGTTATTGATGAACTGGGCGGTGAAAAAATTGATATTGTGCAACATTCTAATGATCCGATCAAGTTTATTACTGCTGCATTATCTCCAGCAACTAATTTATTAATTGAACTGGATGAAAAAAATAAATCAGCAGTGGTTACTGTTCCTGAAGATCAGCTTTCTTTAGCTATTGGCCGAGAGGGTCAAAATGTGAGATTAGCTGCCAAACTAACTGAATTTAAAATTGACATCAAGGGTCCAGGTGGAATGTTGACTGAATCAGAAAAAAAGAAAATGGTTAAAGAAGGTATAGAACTTCCTAAAGAAATTAAACCAGAGACAAATGAAGCTAAAAAAGATGAAGAGAAAGTTGA
>CAYXFC010000067.1:0-5721 GCA_964464155.1 uncultured Pseudomonadales bacterium | reverse complement strand
TGAGCTTTGGGAGTTAAAGTAATTGGAGCAGGGGTGGCAAGGACAGTTGCAGCAACTCCTTTTGCCCCAGTCTCTAATACAGTTTGGACTTTGGCTGGAGTTACTGGCTGCAAAGGTTCACTTGACTGCTGAGCTGTTTTAACCTCAGCTACTGCTTGATTAAGTAAATTTTGAGTTTGTTCTAGTTTAAGAGAGGTTGTTTGAGTAGTAGCAACTGCTACCATTTCTCCAAACCTGGCAGCAGCTTGTTGAGCTTGGACAGGGGGAAGGTTAGCTGAAGTTGTTAGTTCTTGAGCTAAATTCTTAGTGGAAACATGGATTTGCTCTATCTGGTGTTGTCTTTGTTGATATTGTTGTCTAACTGAATCTTCTAATAATTTTTTTGCTTTTGGATTATGCGAAAGTGCAGTATTTTCCAAAGCTTGTTGGGCAATGGTTTCAACTACTTTATCGGCTGATCCAGTTTGGAAATCATCCATTGATAAAGAGTTGGTCAGCATCACAGCTGTTTTGGCTATAATTTGAGCGTCAGACTTTAACTCAGTAATAGTAGGTAATGGGCTTTGTCCTTGGAATTGAGATATTTGTTGACTAACCTGGACAATGTTAGTAGCAATTGGGTCAATGGTGGTAGTTTTGTAATAAGCAAGTTGAGCATTACGTTTTGCAAGTTCAATCATGTCATGATCAGAAGGTAAATGTGCAGTTCCGGATTTATCTAGACTTTGTTGAGCTTGCTGATCACTAGCTGCTATTAGATTTTCTACTAACCTTTCTCTTATTTCTGGGGCTAAAGATTGTGTTTGTGCTCCAATAAATTCTCTTTCAATTAATTCTAATAAATCATATTCATTTATATTTTTATCCTGATCTGCCTCACGAATTACAGGATTGCGTGAAGCTTGATGGATTAACCATTGCATTGCCAAGTTACGGTCATAGAACTGCTTTCCAACAATAATCTGGTTACTAGAGCTTGATTTTAGAATGGATGCAATTTCAACAATAACTGCTTTACTAGGATTAGGGTAAAGAGAATAAAAAGGGTTACGATCATCAGTTTTCGCTGTTGTCCACTCTTTTGATAAAACGTCATTGTTTTCAGCTAGATCCCAATTTTGAAAAAAATCAGCTGATGGTTGATCAGTTTGAGCATTACTAGAACCAGATTTAGAAGCCATGAGGTTATTGTATCAATTAGAATTAACTTAGTCACTGCTTGATAGAAAATAGAATCAATATTTATCTTAAAAATATAGTTAATCTATAAATTTATTTGTATCAAGACTTAATATAGCAACAAGCCCGCTTACGCGGGCTTGTTCGTTTAACACTAAATAATGAAAGTATTATCTATTCTTCATCAGATAAGGCTTCATATTCTTCAATAGCAGCATCAGCTGTTACATTATATTGTTCTGTTACAGCCTCTTCTTGATCTGCTAGGTTACTCATTTGAGCAACTAAGTCCATTAATTTTTGGGTTGGACTTTGGTCTTGAGGATTAGTTTGATCTGTCATAATATCCTTTCAACAAAATAATAAATTATTAAGCAGTTACTAACTCTTCTGCGTCTTCATCAGATGCTGGAGTCAATTGATTCAATTCTGCTTGTAAAGCAGCTATTTCAGCTTCGAGTTGGCTTCGTCTATCATCCCTTTTAGATTCATTAGCTTGGAATTGGCCTTCCATACCACCTTCTGCTTTAGCACCTAAGGTTCTTGAAACCCAGGCGAGCCCTTCTCCTACACCGACAACTGCAGCTCCAGGAAGCATAGCAACAGCACCTATAGCGGCAACACCATGACCTAAGACATTAGTAGTACGACTTCCCACTTTATTAATACCTCTTCCAGCCTTATTAATCCAGCTATCGATCCTTCCAGCTTGTTTATTAAACCATGAAGCTCTCTCTGCACCTGCTTTTTCTTTGGCAATTTGAGCAGCTTGAGCGACTTCAGTTTGTTTAATAGTTCTTTGAATTTGGCTATCCAAAATGCGGGTAGCGGATTCAGCAATACTACGCATTTGACCGAGTTGAACTACTAGATCAGCCAAACGAGGATCTTCTTGAGCTTGAGTAAATGCTTCTTGATAAGCTGTACCCAATTCTTGAGCAAAAGCAGTAGCATTTTGACGCCTTTCAGCCAATGACCCAGCTGCAACTCCATATTCTACTGTAGGTTCGCCACCCTCTACTGGAGTTTCGGTTCTAGTAATTCCTAGTTTATCTCTAAGCTGTTGTTGGAATTCTGGTCGGATAATTTGAGTAGCTCCAGACTCCATATCTTGAGCCATTCCAGCTCTATCTTCTGGGCTAATTTTACCCAAAACATCTTCAGCGCTAGGTACACGAACTGCTTCACGAGCTGTGGCAACTTCTCCACTGATTTGAGCTCTTAACGCGTCAATTTCGTCTTTTTGATCAGGATATCTTTCACCAAGACTCTGAGCTACTTTATTAAGGAGTTTGGCTTGAGTTTTCCCCTCGGCAGTCAAAGAATCACATATAGCAGCAGCTCTCTTTAAATCATCAATGGTTGGTTGTCCACCCTCAGAACCACTGAGAATAGCAAGAATTCTTTCTCCATGAGCTACTTGTCTAATTTGATGTT
Source organism: uncultured Pseudomonadales bacterium (assembly GCA_964464155.1). GTDB lineage: Bacteria > Patescibacteriota > Microgenomatia > UBA1400 > UBA1449 > CAYLQQ01. The sequence continues at coordinate 3,105 of CAYXFC010000067.1, read as the reverse complement.
CTTCGGCTTTTTCTGACAATCCCTGTTCTCTGTTGAGTGATAAATTGGGCTCTTCGCCTCTGGCTGCAGTTAAGGCCTGTTCATGTTGAGCTTGTTGTGCACGAGCCTCAATAATAGCTTTTGCCAAAGTAGCCATTTCAGCTACACTAGCGACTTGGCCATTAGCAGTTCTATCAAGGAGATCCACATCTTCAGCAGATATTTCTCTTCCTTTTTGAATTGCCCTAAAAAGTCTACCAACATTTTTTCCAGCCAACCTAGCATCACTAAGCTCAGTAACTTTAGCTGTTTCAGTTTGACCAGCCTGATCTCTAGCAGCTACTGCAGCAGTTTCTGCTGACATGTGGCCTTTAGCTTTATCCATCAAAGCTTTACCCTCTCCGATTATCCCAACCTTTTCTTTAGCATGAGTTTCCTGCTCGGCATCAAGTGGAGCTTTTCGACTACCAAATCTTTCTTCTAACTTACCCAAAAAAGAAGGTTTGACTCTTTCCGCTCTTGGGATATTTACCCCTTGAGAGATATTACTTGGAACCAAATTTTCTGCCATATTATTCTCCTTAAATAAAAAATTAATTACTATGTATATTAATTACATAATATTTCAGAGATAATGTCAAGAGGAATTGTAATTATAGGTCTTACACGCAAACCGCCGGTGTATGACAAGTCGGGCACTGCTTGGTGCCAACACCGTATTTTATTTTGGTGCCACACACTTCACAATAAAAATCATCACTAGGACCGACAAATGCATTTAAGTAGGCAAAAGGTTTATTAGGGTCAAAATTAGCGCTAAAAATAGGACAGGAAGTTTCAAATACCACCGGGGCATGATATCTATATTTTTTAGTAAGATTATCCAAGTCTAAAACAGGTAGAAGTATTGGTTTTTCTGGATTTTGAATATATTGAGTAAACATTTTGTCTGCCAAAACTGTTAAGCCGTGAAAAGCTTCGTTTAACTCTTGCCGGCTTGCGTTCCTTTTTAATAAACCTATAAACTCAATAATGTATGGTTGTAAGTATGGTTCCAATGTTGCTAAAGCTTTTTGATGATTGGGGTCATATTGCTGCGCAGGTTTACCCAAAATAAATTTTTGTTGATATTTTTGACCCAGCCAATCATCAACTAATTTGATAATATCAGGGGCATGCAAATCAGAATCCAAGACAATATTGGGAGCAGAAAGAAAATCAACATCTGATTGTAATAATCTTCCGTCGCTGATCTGATGTACATTACTAAAATGATGCCACATCAGATTGCGGTCAGTATTGTCAAAACTATCAATAAGATTAAAAATCTGTAAGACTCCGCTTTGATAATCAAAAAATCCCATAAAAGTTCTGCCTGTAGTCCCATAATCAGTATTTTGACCTCCTGGAGGACTAAACCATAACAAAGACAGACTTTGTTGATTTTCTGCTGCCTTTGCGCAAGCTTCTTCAATTTGAGCAAAGCCCATGGTTTCGGCAATTTCACGGTGAGGACTACGACCAAGAGTTTGTATATACTCAACACCACGGCGAAAGATTTCTATAACTGGTTTATCTGGTTGAGCACTGTCTAAGCTTATTAATCTTAAAGTATTGGTCTGAGGACTTGGAATTAAATGATATTGATATTTGGATATTGGTTGATGCCAAACATGTTCTGGGAAGTACATCAAAGTATCCATATAAACTGCATGTTCTCCAGTTTGTCCAAAGTTTTCGAGATTATCTTTTTCAGTAGCGATGTTATAACCTATAGGATCTTTTATAACAGGTTCTTCTAACTCAGTGACTATAGGAGTGTTTGCATTCATTGTTTCAGTTCTGTCAGATGTAACCCAGGGAAATACAAAGACATATTTATAATTAGAACCATCAATATTTTGTTGGGGATAAAAATGGGATTTTGATATTTTGACTTTTTCAGCGGAAATTGGCACAAAAAATGACTTTCATGGATGGCTCGTCCAAGAATAGCCTTAAAAATACGGGGTTCCGGCTTAACCTTTCAAAAAAAGGTTAACGGTTGCGGCACAGCTGATCTCCCTCACTCCTAATTAATTAGAAATTCTATTACCTCCTCTAATGTAAGGGAGGCTAGGTAGGGTATCATTCACCCGATGGGTTGTTAATAACTTAAACATAAAGGAAATAAATAATTTCGTCAAGTTAAAAACTCCCCTTCTCAATGAAAGTAAATTAAGGTTAAATATAAGAGTGTTAAAAATGTCATGTATTTGGCAGAAAATGGTATAATATCACTAGATTAAAATAATAAAAAAGATATTAGCCTTGGAGGCATATGGTAAATGTTACAGAAGCAACAATGGGAGTAGTAACTGAAGAAATACAAACGCCTAAAAATGGACCATTGTTTGGAAATATGGAAGTGAAAGTGGGAACCGATATTGCCGATCAGGGAGTTGTAGAAGAAGCATCACAACAAAGAGAGGAGAATACCGGTATTCCCTCGCCAGCCGAATTTTACGAACAAATTAAAAGAATGCCTAGCGCAGAACGATTATTAAGAGCTAAAGAATATCTAAATGGTAAGCTGGCTGATGAAACATTATCGTCAGAACAACGTCAGGGAGTAGAAATATTACTTGGACAATCAGATGAATTCTTATCTACTTTTATAGATGGCCAGATCGAAAGTCGTTTTGCAGAATTAAGTACTCAAACAGCTTTGGTCCCGTATGTTGAACAAGAAGCTCATGATTTAGTTCAGGCTGGAGTAATTACAGTAGACCAAGCAAGAGTAGCTTGTGAAAATACGGTTAAATTATTAGAAGATGGAAAAGGACCAAAAAATAAGGAGGGGATAAAAGAGATATTACTTTTTGGCAGTGTTGGTTGGTTTGAAAAAATGTTTATGGCGGTAACCAATGCAATAAAAGGACAATAATATGCCGAGTGCTGAAGGTAAATTTCGAGATGTGCTTATTACTCCCAAACCGGAAAGAGGTGAGATCGTTGGAGCCGCTGTCCAATTTGTTGATGGTTTAGTAGTGTGTGCTTTAGTTATGAGTAATCTGTCTGAAGGTTTAACTATTAATCAAATTAAAGATATGGAACCAGCTGATAAAGCACCATTTAAAGAAGCAA
>CAYXFC010000066.1:0-5793 GCA_964464155.1 uncultured Pseudomonadales bacterium | reverse complement strand
TAATATCTTGGTTCAATTAACCAAAGTGTAGCTAAATAAAACAGATCAAAAATATAAAGTGCGTAAAACTTATGATCTAATAATTTTTGATAGAAAGTTAAAGCAATACCAAATAATATTGGTAAAAAATAAATAATTTTATGAATTGAATTAATTAACATCGCATTGATTAGTTTGTTGCGTAAATGAAAAATATAATAGTCACTATTGAAAAAATTATCAGCTTTGAAAAAATACCAATACAAAATAAAAATAAACGGGATAGTTAACAAAATCCACTTATGTTTGGTTAATTTATTTAATATTTGCGGAATTTGGAAAAGTAATATTGGCAAAAATAATATTGGAATTATTAATAATAAAAAGTAAATATTTTCTATGTGAAAAGCAAGTGGATTAGCCTGTTTATCGGCCAAAGCCGGACCTTTGTTAATTACAAAAAATATAACAATAAATAATATGGAAAATAAATACCCCCAAATTTGCTTTAGGAATTTTGATATTTTGGTAATATTAATATCATATCTAACTATGTCCCACCATTGATATAGTAATAAAAATAATAGCCAAATAATATTATTCTGCCTTAAGGTAATACTTAAAAACAAAGTTACCCAACCCCAAAGAAACTTTCTTTTTAATACAAAATAAAATGACAACAAAGTAAATAAAAGTGTTAAACTTTCGTTGTATATAAAAACTAAAAATATATTTAATACAGGCAAAAATAATATTTGAAGAGTTTTAATTTTAGCATATTGCGGATCAACTTCTTGACAAATTAACCATACGATATAAATGGTAATAATTGAAAATATTGTCTGTATCAATCTTAAATTTGCAATATTATCTGATGTAAAAAATTTCGTAAAAATTGACATTAGATAATAATAAGTAGGGATTTGTGCATTCCGAGCAAAGGTTTCATCTCTAATGTTATTGTTAGTAATTTCAGAGATTGTCATAAAATGAGCTCTCTCATCACATAGAAAGTCAGCTTTTCTAACAAATAAAAACATTATAATTAAAACAAATATGGGAAAAAGAAAAAATGTAAATTTAGCGTGCATGTTATCTAAAAAAAGCATTAGGATATTTTCTAATTATAATTTTGCGAAGTTCAAACCAAAAAATACTAAATATTCCCAAAGCATATGCAACAATTAAAAGACTAATTGGTATTTTGGCAAAATGGAAAAACTCTCTTATTTCACCTTGCGAGACAGCTAGAGTAAGCCAGCTATAGGTTATGCCTATTACTATCCAATAAGCTTTGTTGGGTGATTTAAACAGCTGAGACACTGTTTTGTGCCACGAACGATTAGTGGTAATTAAGCTCAAATTTCCCAAAACTAAAGTAACAAAAACCGCGGTTCTAGATTCCAATTCTGATAAATGATAAATATTAGAACTTATAAAAAAGGTTATCAATACTGCAATTAAAAGCCCTAGTCCTTGCAACAGAGAAAAGATAATTGTTCTTTTGTTAAACAATGCATCATGCAAAGCTCTGGGTAAATTTTTCATTACTTGATCATTTTCTTTTTCGCTTTCGAAAATGGTAGTACAAGCAGGATCAATAATTAGTTCTAAAAATGCTACATGAATAGGCAGTAAAATGGGAGGTATACCTAAAATTACAGGAAGCAACGCCAGCCCCGAAATAGGAATATGCATTGAAACAACATAAGCTAAAGCCTTTTTAATATTGTTATATATTCGTCGCCCCATTCTAATAGCTCCTACTATAGTAACAAAATTATCATCTAAAATGATTAAATCTGAAGCTTCTTTGGCAACATCAGTGCCTCTTTTGCCCATGGCAATACCAATATGGGCAGCTTTTAGAGCTGGAGCGTCGTTGATGCCATCACCAGTCATGGCCACAATGTTTCCGGCTGATTTAAGTAATTGCACAATCCTAAGTTTTTGATTAGGTATAATTCGGCAAAAAATATTAGTCTGTTTTATTTTTTTTAATAATTCCCTGCGAGTTAAATGATCAAGGTCTTCTCCGGTGAGATACATATCTGGGGATTTAATTCCAATGGTTCGTCCTACATAACAAGCAGTTGCTGGATAATCTCCGGTAATCATAACTACTCTAACACCTGCTAGATGGCATTGATTAACCGCACTTTCCACATCTGGTTTGACTGGATCTATAAAGCCAAGTAATCCAAGAAATTCATAATTATAATCTTTTGCATTAGCTGATAAAACTTTATTAGTTGGAATTGCTTGAGCAAGAGCCAAAACTCTTTGACCCTGACTAGCCATTTGGGTTACTTTGGCAAGCCAGAAGGATTTTTTGATTTTGCTTATTTTACAGATTTCTAAGATATGTTCTGGAGCTCCTTTAGCAGCCACTAAATATTGCGTGTCTTTTTTCCATACATATATTGCCGCCATTAATTTAGCACTAAAAGGATATTCTTTTATAATTTGCCATTTATCTAAAATTTCGTCTTTAGTTCGATTTAGTATTGCTTTCTCAATAGGATCAAACCCGCTTTGCTGACTTGCCATTTTAGCAATTTTTAAAGCCATTTTAACTTTTTTAGATATATATTTATTATCTTTAGAAAAAGTAAACATTTCGTTTTCTAAATTTAACTGCCTTAAACTCATTTGGTTTTCGGTCAAAGTACCGGTTTTGTCAACGCATAAAACAGAAGCTGCCCCCAAAGTCTCAATCACTTTGGTATTTCTAGAAAGGACTTGTTTGGCAGACATACGTAGTGCCCCCAAAGTCATAAAAATAGTCAAAACAACAGGGAACTCTTCTGGCAACAAAGTCATGCTAATCGTAATTCCAGACAAAACTCCATTCAGCCATTGATTTTGAAATAGGCCAAATCCAACTACAATAATAGCGCAGATAATAAAAGCAATTATGGCAAAAAATTTTACTAAACGCTTAATTTCTTTTTGTAAATTAGTATTTTCTTCAACGATAGTTAAAAGAGATTTTCCGATTTTACCTATTTCACTACGTGGACCAGTGGCTGTCACTTGTGCTTTACCATGACCTGCCACGATTAAAGTACCTCCATAAACCATGGTCCGGTTTTGTCCGCCAGGAACTACTGAAATATCTTCTCCACTATATGCTATCTTATTAACTGGTACAGATTCTCCAGTTAATAAAGACTCGTTAACAGAAATATTAGTCGAATCAATCACAAAACTATCCGCTGCTACCCTATCACCTTCACGTAATATAATAATATCTCCAGCAACAATTTCTCTGGTTAAAATTTGAATTTGCTTACCATTCCTTATAACAAATGCTTTGGGATTGGAGATACCTTTCAATGCCTCTAAAGCTTTTTCAGTTTTCCTTTCCTGTATTATTGTGATCACCACAATAACCAAAATCATAAAACTTAAAACTAAAGCATCCCTTGGTTCGCCAATAAGAAAATAAACTAGACTACCTACTAAAAGAAGTAGAATCATCGGTTCGGTAATTAGTTCTTTCAGTAAAGAAAATATGGTGCGCGCTTTTTGATTAGGAGATTCGTTAAAACCATCCCTTTTAAGTATTTTGTCAACTTGTTGATTACTTAAACCACTTACAGGATTAGTAAAAGAAGAAAATAGCATGAATACTATTAAACAGGAATTGGGAAGAAAAATAAACTACTGTGCTTTTCTTATCTTTTAAACAGGAATTGGGAAGAAAAATAAACTACTGTGCTTTTCTTATCTTTGCAAGCCCCGATGTAACATCGAGGCAAAGCAAAACCAAGAAATGGTTTAATAGCGTTTAGGACCAGAAAAATTTCTGTTATTGCTATAACCACCACGGTTTTCTCTAGGGACCATAGGACGAGCTTCGTTAACAACGATTGTTCTACCGTCAAGTTCTTGACCGTTGAACATTTCAATTGCTTTTTTAGCTTCTTCTTCAGTTGCCATTTCTACAAATCCAAAACCTTTGGATCTGCCGGACATTTTGTCCATGATTACAACTGCGGAAGTAACTTGACCAGCTTGAGAAAAATGTTGATTTAGTTGATCGTCAGTAATGCTCCAGGGTAAACTACCTACGAATAATTTTGTAGCCATAAGGGATATCTTCACCACCTTTCACCTTGTGCCATCGCTTTCCTTGAAAAAAAGAGGTAGTTCCTAGAAATTACTTTTGTAAATTCTGGTCTTGACCACTGCTTTGCCAAGTATATGCAGATGCGCATATAAATTAACTATTGTATTATAGCATTTTTATTTAATTTCAAATATATGAAATTGCCAAGGAAGTAAATCCACAAAAAGACCCTCATTTTTTATCTTATTACTATCATAAGAATATTCTTTATTTGTAACTAAATCAAAAAAACATAATTTATCTACACCATCTTTTTGAGTAAAAAATATTTTGCCTTGAGATTGAGAGTCACTATAATTAATTACAATAATATAAGTACTTTCGTTATTTTGCCATGCCAAACAAATTAAATTTAAATAGCTAGAATTATCATCCCAACCTGCTATATTTACTTCTAGCTTTTGATAATTACTACTAAATATTTTATTAATTATTCCGCCTACTTTACGATAAAAAATTGCTAATTTAGTATTATCTTCATCTTGTGGCTGGGTTACTAGTTGGACTGGTAGTTTAATTTTATAACCACTTTCCTGGTTTTGATGTAAAAGCCACGCACCAGGTAAAAAAGAAGTTAAAATTGCAGCTGCCTTTGATCTGTCTTCTCCAAATTCCAACATCGCTCTTTTTTCATCATGGTTTTCGATAAAACGCAGCCATTTGTAAGGATTACTTTGATTATTTAGAAAATTGTTAATTTTTTGAAAGTTATTGTCTAACAACATGTCGTACAATGTTTTATCATAAGTAAAATCAAATCCTTGGTCTTGCATCATCGACTCAGTATTCCAATAACATTCAGCTACAAATTGAAACTTGGGTTTATTAGACTTATTTTGGGAAATAGCATGGCACCAAAATTCCTCTTCTGGTTTTGTATACTCCATCTCTTCCAATTCTTTTTTCCACGTGTTGGCAAAGATATCATTAGTAACTAGCATAGCCATATCACAGCGCACTCCATCACAGAAACTTGCAATTTTATTAAGTTGTAAAATTAAGGCATTTCTAGCTTCAAGATTAAAATAATTTAACTGCAGTGTATCTTGCCATGGAGCATAATTAGGATCTTTGCCATATGCTAGATATTTATTCCCGATATTTAAATTAGTAATAGAATTTTCTTCCTGTTGCTGAATATAATACTCCGGATGTTCAAACACCCAATGATGGTCACAAGCAGTATGGTTAGGCACAAAGTCAAGCATCAATTTGATACCATAATGATGCAAGATATCCTTTGTATAATTCAAAGAATCTTCGTCTCCCAGTTCATAATTAAGACTATAATCTTTGACAGCATATGGAGAACCAACAATATCTTCTATACACCAATCAGGTAAGACCTTGTTATATTCAATTTGTAAATTAGAATCTTGACGTGCTAGTTGCTGAGAAATTAAACTTTTTTGCCAAACTCCCATGAGCCATACCCAATCACACCCAAGATTACGTATTTTTAGCCATTCTTGAGGAGGAATATTGTCTAGGTTGATCTGGCGGTTTAACCTGATTGAAAGCTGTTTTAACCACACGCGAGTATTGATTTCGTATATACGGGGATGGGCAAACATATACTATAAAGTATAAAGGAAGATCTTATTAATTGAAATGTTATAATATCATTGCTGAATTCTAACTTCAAATGCACCAGTTTGTAATTTTAGTAAAGACCTCAG
>CAYXFC010000065.1:0-5800 GCA_964464155.1 uncultured Pseudomonadales bacterium | reverse complement strand
GGTAATTGTGCTATTGATAAACCGGTTTTGGTCATCAACCCCTATTATTTTGCAGCTTATGCCTATAAAATGTTCTCAGAAATTGAGCCCGATCACGATTGGAATGCTTTGGTTGATAATTCTTACAAAGTATTACAAAATTGTATAACTGCCCCTCTCAATAAATCTAGCTCAGCTAATTTGCCTCCCAATTGGTGCGCGACTGATTATGATGGCAATTATGTTTATTGGAACGAGCCCGGCATTGATTCCACTGATTATTCCTTTGATGCTCTAAGAACTATGTGGCGACTAGCGCTAGATTATAAGTGGTTTGGTGATCAAAGAGCTTACGATTTGCTAATGCTAAGCAACAAACATTTAGAAAATGAATGGAATAAAAATAATAAATGGTTTTTGACTTATGATCATAGTGGTCAAGCAAGCTCAGAATTTGAGTCGACTATGGTTTATGCCATCAATTTGTCAAACTTAGTCGTAACTAATCCAGAACTTGCTAAAGAAATTTATAACAAGAAAATCATTCCTTATTTTTATGAAGATTTTGAAAAAAATGAACATTATTGGGAAGACCCCGGCAATTATTACACTCAAAACTGGGTTTGGTTTGGGACGGCTTTATATGCTGATTTATTGAAATAGTTGTAGTTGATGGATAACAAATTTAAACTATTTGTGGTCTTAAAAGCAATAATCCATTTTCAAAACGCTCAGTAATCCAGCCGCTCTTATTTGCTTCAGTTTCCAAAGCAAAATAACTGCTACTTCTAACAGTTCTACCCTCATCTTCCCAGTTAACACCAATATGTAACTGAGCAACAAAAGGCATTTCAGGACTAACTGCATTGTGCATTGCTATAACATCTTCTCTAGTTTTACTATCCCAAGGATTTTTTTTACGATCAAACAAGGCAAATAAGGCATTAAAGGATGCGAATATAGGTAATTGACGACCTGTCCTAGTCATAATGTCACGAACGAGTTGAGAGTCAAAGCAGTTGGCATAAATTATTGCGTCATCCATAGTTTCCGTTGGGTTAGCATTAGCAGCATGCACCCTTGATAAAACTGCTGGCTCTATAGATCTAGATTGTCTTTGCATTCTAGGTGCTACACCTTCTACTAAATCTGTGCCAACATAAACTGCCTGTGGCAACAGCCATCTAGTAACATGTGACATCTCTACTCCATTACCAACTCCTCCTTCTATTACCAAATCTAGATCACACAAATGCGGATATTTATCCAACAAAGGAAGTATGGGTGTTACCCATGTTTCAATTGCTACTTGTGCATCTGGTTCTAAATATCCTATTGCTTCTTTTCCCATAAAAAAACTGCCTTAGTATAGGCAGTTAATATTAGAACGTATTATACACAATATTAATTAATTTTCATTATGAAAAAATGACTTATCAGAATAAAAAATAATTGTCTTTATTCTAAATCTTTTTTTTGTGGTGCAGACTCGTTAATATCAGAAGAGCGAGATGTTCCAGCATCTGCTGCTTGTTGCATTTCATCCACAATCGCTTGAGTTTCTGGATCAGGTTTGGAAACATCAGTTGTAGCAACTGCATCACTTAATATATCTATAATTTTATTTACTCTTGCTTCCTGACCAGATTCCCGAAATTCCACAGCTTGAGCCAGTTGACCAGTAGCCTCTTTTTTTCTCATCTGACTAAGAAAATCTACTTCTCTTATAAGAATAGGTAATTGGCGCAAAGCAGAATTAGACCAAAAAAGTAGATGAGAAAATGACTGTAAGCCTCCACTAGGTAAAGTATCTGTAATTAATGTCATTTCTATTAATCTTTCCATGGCCTCAGTTTGTGAACCCTTAACTCCAGTAATAGTCGGTGCCATTTTCGCAAGCTGTTTGAATAATTGCCCTACCACTTTAGCTTCAGTGTCGCTTAAACCAGCACCAACTTCTTGCATATACCAAAGATATTTATCATTATTTGGCAGTTCATTTTCATTATGCTCTATTAATTCTCTTCCCCCTATAGTCGCGTTAAGTTCTGCTAATCTAATTCTAATTCTATCTGGCACATTTTGAGCAAGCTGCCCTATCATGTCTCTTCTAACCTCTGGTAAAGCACCCGGTTCAATATTTGCAGGTTCTGTCAAATATTGACTTAATAACTGGCGACTTCTTTCAACGCTTTCTTCAGCCCTATATATCGGGTCAGTTGTAACTGGTTCAATCTTAGATTGACCTTTAATGCCTAATTTTCTACTTAAATTTTCTATTAGATTAGTCATATATTAAAATATTTTGTAATGGAAATATTATACTACAAACATATACCTATTCCCTTTTTATATCAACACTGATATTTATTTGATAATTCAGATATATATTCTAAATAATGAAAACAAATAATAAGCTATGATAATTCTTATTAATTGAAGTTTGATTATTATAAATCAGTTAGCTGTGGACTTTCTTGGTATCGTCTTAATGCAAACAATGCAACAAGTAACATCAAGCTGGTAAAAAGGAAAATTCCAGAAATAGATTTAATAGCGACCAATCCCGCCAAAAGTGGCCCGATGATTTGACCAAGGGATATATATGCTTGATTAATACCCATAATTCCTCCCTGATCTTCTTCTTTGGTAGCTTTGGAAAGTAAGCTACTAATAATCGGCATAAAGGGAGCAAAAACTATACCAAATAAAGCTACAGCCATAACAAACAAAGGCACGGTTTTGATAAAAAACAAACCAGCCATTACCAAAGCGCCTCCAACCAACGAATATTGCAGTACTCTCTTTTGATTCTTACCAATTTTAAGAATTAACTTAATACCAAAAGCCTGCATAATAATTCCCAAAAGCCCAATCATGGTAAAAATCAAACCAATGCTTTGACTGCTTAATTTTAAGCTGTCATAAGTAAAAGACTGAAATCCTAATACCCAAGAATTTTGAGCTACTGCCCCCAAAAAGCTAATTAGCAAAATTATGCCAGTATAAGGAGTACTTAAAGCTTTGTACAGGCGATCAAATTGGAATAATGGCTCTTTTTGGCTAATCTTTTTAGTCTGAATTGTTTCGGGTAAAAAGATTAAACCAAAAATAACTCCCGTAAAAGCAATTACAGCTGCGATCCAAAATGGTAAGGTTATACTAATAGAACTCAGAACTCCCCCCAAAGCTGGACCAACTAAAAAGCCAAAACCAAAAGCTGCTCCCATAATTCCAAATCTTTTAACTCTTTCTTCTTTGGTAGAAATATCTGCAATTACAGCTTGCGCTACCGAAATATTACCCCCTGTTAAACCATCAATAATCCGAGCTAAAAAAAGTATGGCTGCATTTGGTGCTATAGCCATTAAAACGAGCGATAAAGCGGTGCCAGTCAGACTTCCTAAAAGCATGGGTTTTCGTCCAAAACGATCTGAAAAACGCCCAATAATAGGTGTAGCAATAAATTGAGCTAGAGAATAAGAGACAAATAAAAAACTCAAGGTTGTCGGTGTAAAACCAAACCTTTCCCCGTAAGGATACATCAAAGGAATAATAATCCCATAGCCTAAAGCATTGATCAGCATAACCAAACTCAAAAAAATTAGAATTTTATTCTTTTGCATAAAATGTTTACAAATTTGAAAATATAAGAGGTTTAGTATAATGGAAAAATAAAAAAAATACACCACTCATCCTAATAAATAAAAACATTGGTGTTTTTATCTTATCTCATCATTTAGCTTAATTCTTTTTTCATCTTGTCGTATTCGGTCTTGTCTATCTCTCCTTTTGCATAACGTTTTTTCAATATATCCATAACTGTCTCTGTATTTTGATTTTCTGTTTTATTGCCTTGTTTATCCTTACTTAAAAAGCGAGTTAAAAATACGGCAAATAAGATTAAAATTAATATCCAAAGAAAGAATCCTCCACCAAAACCCCAACCTCCCATCATGTTATAGGGCATGCCATAACCATATTGTGCCAATGTTGTATACATAATTATCACCCCCTATCAAAATAGATTATAAAAGGGAATAATTAAAAATTACTGAATTTTTTAATGAGTATTTAGTGAGTGCGTTGAATCATAAACCCTGCTGGAGTTATACGACGCAGTGGAGAAGGATTAATATTCTGTAATTGCGCGATACTGCTTGCGCCTCTAAAAACCATACTCAAAACAACATCTTCCAAAAGCAGTAATATGTTTTCAGTTAAAGTAGGCTGGACATGTGGCACATAACTTTTGAAAGCTTTGGTGGTCTCTCCCTCAACAAATGATGGAATACCAAAAGCCATAACTTTACCATCTTGGTATTTGGTACGAGCTGATGCTTCTCCTCCATATGGTTTAAACCATTTTCCTTTATCATCAACTAAATACATCAAACCTCCTGGTGATTCTATGGTTCCACCTCCAGCCATACGAGTAACTCCAATACCACTAGCTCCTAATAATAAAGTTACACCAATTTGTTCAGACGCTCCGCCTTCTATTATGCTGGGAATGTTTATCTCGCCACGCATTTGCCATAAAAGCTCCGGCCAATTGACAGTAGAACCGCTGCGCATAGCAGTAATACAACGCCCGCCACCGCCAATACCTAGATATAAACCATCAGCTCCAGCTTTCTCCAAACTATAAGCTTGTTTGACACTAGCTACTTGTCCAGCAAAAATCTCTATTTCTTTACCAAATTCTTTACGCAAATTTTGAACTGTTAACAAAGCTTCTTTCCCAGGTTCTGGAGAATAAACCCTAAAAAAACGGATGCCCGCTTTGAACAGAGATTTTGCTCTGGTAATACTAGTTCCATGATCTGGCTCAATCACCCCAACTAGATTATGTTGCCATCTTTTAAGCAAGTTATCTTTATCTTTTCTCATTGTAAGTAATGGTTCTTCTTCCATCCAAATAATACTTTCTCTTGCCAAATCAGTTTGCCTTTTGATATCAGAAAACATCCCATTTCTAGGAAGACAAACCAACCCATGGCACATTGCCATACTAGCTATAGATGCCACACTGCCGAAAATATCAGGCATAGCTCCACCAGAAAAAGGAATTCTGGCATATTTTCCTAATTTAACAAATGGACCCTGTTCTAATAATTGGCGTCTTGATATACGCGATTCGTCAGTCCCTACTACATTCATCCCTAGATCGTAAACTGAAAGGGAAAGACCTTCTTTAAGCGCTGTAGTCATTACTTTGCAGTTTACTTTTTGAGGAGCAACGAATTGATTCTTTTCTACTTTCTCCAAATTTGTTAATCGATCTGGATGATTAAATAGCTCCAATAAATACCAACGAGTCATTAGGGTTTGCCATAATTTTTCATCTGAAAGAATGGTTTTACCTAAATATGGTAAATAATCAAAGGGTGTTACTAATAAACCTTGTGAGGGATATATTTCTTTGGCTTCTCCGGTAATTTTATACCAGCGTTCGATGAACTGGCTATGATTTTTATAAAGACTTTTAGCGAATCTATTTATGTACGCCTCTCCTTTTTTATTATCCAAAAGATCGCGAAAGTTTATATTGCGGTAAGCTGAAGGTTTGTAATAAGCCACAGCCAAAATAATACTAAAAAAATATCAAATAGTTAAGGTGTAAATAGTGTGTGGGAATAAATGCTTAATTATAAAATTTCTACCGTGTCCTTTTCATCCTTAATCTTGATTCCTTTTTCTTCCAATACTTTCCTGATTTCATCCGCTTTTCCCCAATCCTTCTCCCTTCTAGCCATTTCTCTTTGATCAATTAGGTCAATGATTTCTTGATCTAATTTTATTTTTGATTTAATAATGA
>CAYXFC010000064.1:0-5873 GCA_964464155.1 uncultured Pseudomonadales bacterium | reverse complement strand
GGAATGAGGATGATTGTAGAAAACAAGGGTGACTCTTTTGCTGTACATGGATTTAATACTATGCCAGAGGTTTGCATGGATCCTTCTGATGGCATGGCTCATGTGGAATATGTAGTTGACGGTACTTCTATTGGTAGTTGTACAGTATATTTAACTGGTTCTTTGTATTTACCTAGAGAGGATCCAAACAGTGATAATCCATATAATAGATATGGAATGTCAATTGGCGATCTACAAGGCTGTGGAGTCCCAATTACACCATCTCAACTTGGCAGCAGACAATTAACCGTTAAGTTTTGGATGGAAGCAAGCCATGCTTCTGATGATGCTTCTTTGGGTTGTACCAAAGCACCATCCTGTAATTGTCCAGTGGGAGACCCTACCTGTTCTGCAAATACCAAAACACAACCTACACCAGTTCCATGCAGTAATGGTTCTCAAATTGATGGAACTTGCAGCGGAAACAATCCCAAAACTGACCCTCAACCTAATGATGAAATTTGTTGTAAATCCACAGCTGCTGTAAATGTTAAATCATATATTTATTCGGATAGTGAAATTAGACCTTGCTCGTGTAGAGAATTAGCTCCTGGAGAAGAACCCCCTAAAGATGGTATCGGAAATGATAATTGGGCAGCGGTATGTGATAATAACAAAACATATACTGCCAAAATGTCGCGCCAAGTAGAAGTTAAAGTTGATGTTCCTTATTTGCGCGATGTTTTACAAAAAACTTCTGGACCAGGCATTGCTATATTTAATTTATTCAAACCTAAAGATGTAGGCGATTTTGAAGAGGCTGATGCTTTAACTAATTTAACCTATGAGATTAGTTCTACAGCTCAAAGCTATCTTAGCTTTAGCGGTATTGATGATAATCTTATTAATCAAACGTCACTTAAGGGTAATTTATATTTACCGTATCTAGGAGGCATTTTTGACGCTAAAAAATGTGTTTCTGAAGTAATGTTAACACCAGAAGATTTAAGAACTGGTGAGAACTGGTGTAGATATAAAACTAAAATTAACTAAAATCGCATTGTTTAGTTTTATGCTCTACTATGTTACTATACATCTATCAAATTAATTAGGAGATATGTCTGTCAAATCGATTTACACTAAATTTTATTTATCATTAACCCTCGTTTTTTTATTCTTATTTCTTAGTTCTATTTTTGCGTCTCATGTGAATGCTCAATCTGGTTGTCCACTTAAACCTCAAGGCACTCATGATGCTACTGGTAATTGTGTCAAGGTTAATCCCTCTGATGTTGGCAGTCCTTTGCTATCAAGTGGGGTTTGTTGTTCCACTCCTGGTGGCTGTCCTGATTGTGAAGGCGTTGCTTGTACTGTTTCCAAAACTGGAGTAGATAGTTGCAGATCTAATGGTAATTACGTGTGTAGTGCGCCTGGCACTGGGGGTACTGGAACTTGTAGTTGGTGCGATGATCCTTTTATCTGTAGATTAAAAATCCAAAACTCACAAGCAGCGTGGAAAGCTCAATGGAACGACCAAACACCACAACAGTGGCAATATACTGCCTATGTCCAAGGTAAAAATCCAAATACTGCCGGAGGAGAAGCTACATCTGCTTTTTTAGGCAATGGAATGCTTAATATGTTGGCCGCTTCTGGCTATAAAGATCCCTGGGTAGTAGCTCAAGCTCAAGCTAATGGTATTAATTTAGAACCAGGAGCGATTAATTACTTGGCTTCTGGTATAGGTTCTATGATGGATCAAAAACCTGCTCAAACTGCTACCTATATCGCTGACTTGGGTAAACAATCCAGCATCTATAATCCTGTTTATGCTGATGATGGAACTGGCTTTACTGCTTTGCAGCCTATTCTCGCAATTTGGAAAGCCTTTCGTAATATGGCTTATTTAATGTTTGTGTTTGTATTTGTGATTATTGGTTTTATGATTATGTTTAGATCCAAAATCAATCAACAAACAGTGATCAGTATTCAACTGGCTTTACCTCAGATTATTACTACTCTGCTTTTGATTACATTTTCATACGCAATTGCTGCTTTTATGATTGATCTAATTTATTTCCTGATTTATTTAGTTATCGCAATTTTCCAAACTTTTGGAGTTTTAAATCCAGGCCCAGATCCAGCAGCTCGAGATATTTTACTTAATAAAAGTTTGTTTGGAATTGCCTTTGAAAACTTAATCACTCCAGGTGATACTATTGGTCAAGCTTCCAGAGCAGTAGGCACTTTTATGGAGGGAGCTATCAATGCTGATATTGTTGATAGAATTGTGGGAGGTATTTCTAGTGCTTTGGCTTACCTAATTTTTGTGGTTGCTGTTTTAATTGCTGTTTTTAAGCTATTTTTCCAATTGTTAATCTCCTATATTGGACTGATTGTTAGTACTATTTTTGCCCCAATTATTCTCATGTTCAATGCCATGCCTGGCAGTCAAAGTTTTAGCAAATGGCTCAAAGGTATATTTGCTAACGCTTTAGTATTCCCAGTAGCTGCTTTGTTACTGCTGTTATCAGCTGTGTTAACCGGCGAATTTGATTTTGGAGTTGCTTCTGATGTGGGATTTAATGGTAGCCAAGGCAAGTATTCTCAAATTGCTTTACCCTTGATTGGTGGAGGTATGGATACTAATGCCATCAAGGCTTTTATTGGTATTGGACTTTTGATGATGATGCCCAAAGTAATAGAATTGGTTCAAAAAGCCCTAGGTGTCGAGGGTGGTATTGGGGGAATGATGGGAGCGGTGATGGATCCAATCCAGGCAGGAACTAAACCATATTCTGGTCTATGGAATGCAGGTAAAGGTATGTATCAAGGTGAAAGATCATATGAACAACAGGCCAGAGCATTTGGTGCTAAGCCTGGATCAGCACAAGCAGATCCATATGGTGGTAAGACAGGAAGTGCAAGATGGAGAGCTAGAGGCAAAGAATTCGCTAAGCGTGTTACTGGTATTTAGATTATTTTATTCATATTATATTGTTAACTGGTGATCAAAACAGAGTCTGGAAATTAATAAGGTAATTTCTTAAGTTTTATATTATCTTTTTTAGATAATTTAGCATGATTGTAAAAAGAATTGGAAATACATTTAAATTATAAGAGGTTGTTTAGAAGTTTTTATTATTTGTTCACTCCAATAAGTCCCTGATATAAGTCCTTATTTTCTTTCAATTTTGCACATCTCTATAATATTAGAAGGTAAAAAAACTATCTTAAATCTCGTAAATATTGGGTATATTTACCAGGACCAAATGCAGATGGTGGTGCAAATGGCAATATCCCGTATTCTTTCATTGCTCTCGCCAAAAGATTTCTTTCGCTGACTCCTAGATAGCCTCTTCGGGCAAAATCCCGAGCTTTTGCTGTTAATATAGATTTACTAGGAGCTTTTAATAATTGGGCATCCTCTAAATTTTCAATTAATTCAATAATATTTAGCATTGAAAATGGCGTTTGTCCCGTAACCCACCCAATACTAAATCGATTATGTTTAAATTTGGTTATAGCATCATATTCTTTTGTAATTCCTCTAACATAACCCAATTCATCTGGTTTAAGAGCTCCATAACTCCCCGAAGAGATTAATCTTAATTCAGTTCCCATTTTATTATATTGTTCAGCTGTGGTTGTAGTTTTAAAAAGAGGTCTTCCAGATGTACCGATAGCATATGTCCCATATCCTCCTTTTTCTGATCCACTATCTGTTACCCATCTACATCCAGCCTTAGCAAATTCTGCTTCAAAAGTAGCAACTGTTCCTCCATCGGCAATTACCTTAGCGTATACCATTTCTCTCGTCAACCTTTGTGCTCGGATAGCTTTCCCTTGAGATTTTGAAAATAATCCCCAATCAATGTCAATTAATTGAGTTGTATTATCAGTTATGGGTAAAACTAGATGCGCACGCATCACTCCTTGTACATATGCAGACATATATGCGTCAACGTTATCAATATCAGTAAAACCTAAAAATTCTCCTCCCCCAAAACTTTTTGCAATAAGTTCTACTCCTCCCTTAATTAATTCTGAATTATGGAAATCATATTGCTCTAATTGTTTTGCAGGGCTATATAAACGTTTAACGTCCTCACCTATAGTCCCAGTACTTGCAGTTAGAACATCTCCTGCTTGTTTAAATACTTTAGTTGATGCTGCGACTCTTTCTGCATATCTTAGGACATCGCTCCAATCCCGTGAGTTAAATTGATTGAAATCCATAATAGCAACACCTCTGTTTGCAGCTTCATGAATAAATCTTCGGAAACCAGCAAGACCTGTTCTTTCTGCAACTGGAATCGCATCAATATACGGCTGGATTCCATTTTCTTGATGTCCTCCATTTCACAACATTCTCCTATACATATCATCAAAATTAAATCCTTCCCATCTGTCATCTTCAAATAGTAAAGCTCTTGCTTCCCATAAATCTGGTGATATTAAGTGCTTTGTCCCCTTAAACACATTTACACTTTGTGTTGCTTGATTTAATTCATCTACTCCATTTCCGTTTCTACCTAACCTACGATAAATAAAATCTGATTCAATAATATCTGCTTCTCCTGCTTTAGCCTCATACATCATAATGTTTTCTAAAGCTTCTTTGCGACGTTTTGCATGAGTCTCCCTCATTGGTCTTTCTGCTTCAGGAAAGGCTGCTGGATTATAATCTCCTGCTGTGCTTCCTACCCATGCCAAACCTTTTTTAGAGAATCTGGATAAAAGACCATCAAATAATGATACTAAATTTGCTTCTGGTAAAATTTCTGGTTTCGTTTGTTTATAATATTCAAAATAACCAACTATTTCAGACCGAGAATGTTCAGCAGCATGGGATCCTATTATTGATTGGGAAAACATCCATGAATCGGTCATTACATTTAGAAATGCTTCAGCTCCAACAAAAAAAGTTGTCATCAATTCTCTAAGTCTTCCATATGCACCTCTACCCTTTATAGAATCACCAACTGCTGTTTGGCAATCAGCGTATATGATCCTCTCCACCTCATCTGGAGTTATTCCCATTTGTTTTGCAAAAATATCTGTTGCCATTCCAAAAATTGCTTCAATATAACCAGTCTGATCTCTTTTCATATATAAATCGGTCATTCTTTGTCTATAGGCCATATGCCCTAATACATCTGCAAAATTAACACTTGCAGTTGCTGGTCTCATGTTATGTGGATAGGCTGGATCTTCTATAATTACCGGTAATTCATGGATCCCCCATACTGGAATCATTGCTAAAGTTGCAGGCATAACAGTACTGCCTAATGAACCCCTAACTTGTTGATATTCACCATACCCCTTGACTGCAGTCATACTTGTCACCAGCCTTGCAAGATCAAATATAGGAGAAATTCCATTCTCTTTAAGATTTGGATATTCATATATTACTCCTCCGGTTACTCCTTTTAATCCAAAATCGAATTCACCCAAGTCATTTTCAGCTTGTAATATTTGTTGAAGTAAGTACCCAATGTTTCGATCCCCTTTAGTCATCAAAAGATTCATCCAATCATAGGATCGAGCTTTTTCTCTTGTATCAGGAGTTCTTTGTAAATCGACAACCACATCTTCCATCCGACGGACTTTCGCCCCAGTAAAAACAGATGATAATATTTCTAATAATTGTTCACTTTCAGGACCAGGCATATTTAATCTCCATTTTTTATTCTATTTATCACTAAGGATTTAACCGCTTGTATTGCCTGCAAAGGAGCAATTTGGATAGTAGCATCAGGAGGACAACCCAAATATGACCCATCATCCTTACGAATAATTTTACTCCAATCAAGGGGATGTAATCCTAAACCCAAGATATCAATTCTTTCAAGTTCAGACACAAATCGACGCATTGCTTCTTTAAATGGTGC
>CAYXFC010000063.1:0-6188 GCA_964464155.1 uncultured Pseudomonadales bacterium | reverse complement strand
AAGAGTTGTGTCTGAGTGTGTGACTTCCAATGGTTCGACCTCTATGGCTTCAACCTGTGGATCAACTCTTTCCCTTATGGATGCGGGTGTGCCCATAAAAAAAATGGTAGCCGGTATTGCTATGGGACTGATGGTCAAATCAGAAGAGCGAGGCATCGTTGATGGTGAATATGTAGTTTTGACTGATATTCAGGGACTTGAAGATCATATTGGTGATATGGACTTCAAAGTTGCCGGAACTGCCGATGGTATTACTGCAGTGCAAATGGATATCAAAGTTAAAGGTATTACCACCAAAGTTATGGCTCAAGCTTTGGACCAAGCCAAAGAAGCTAGACTGTTCATCTTAGATAAAATGGCTGCTGTGATAAATACTCCCAGAGCTACAGTGTCTAAATATGCTCCCAAAATTCAAGTTTTACATGTTGCCAAAGACCAAATTGGAGAAGTTATCGGACCAGGTGGTCGAGTTATCCGAGCTATTATTGAAGCAACGGGGGCCGATATTGATGTCAATGATGAGGGTAGAATTGTAATTTGTTCTACTGATGAGACCAAACTTAAACAAGCAGTCGAGTGGGTGGAGGGTATTACCCGCGAAATAAAAGCTGGTGAAGTATTTGAAAATGCCAAGATTACTCGGATGATGAATTTTGGTGCCTTTGCTGAAGTATTGCCTGGCAGAGAAGGCCTGATTCATGTTTCCAAAATGGCTGTTACATATGTTGCTGATCCTCATACAGTAGTATCAGAAGGTCAAATAGTAAAAGTTAGAGTGGAAGAAATTGACGAGTTGGGTAGAGTTAATCTATCCATGTTGTTTGGAGATGATATCGAAAAAGCTCGTCAAAATGCCTCTGATCGTGGTGGGTCCAGAGGAGGATTTGGTGGCGGAGACCGTGGCGGATCAAGAGGAGGATTTGGAGGTGGAGATAGAAACGGCTCTAGGGGTGGCTCTAGAGGAGGATTTGGTGGCGGAGATCGAGGAGGATCCAGAAGTGGAGACCGAGGCGGTCGGAGTTTTGGAGGTCGGCGAGAATTTGGTTCTAGACCAAGTTTTGGACCACAAAGTGGAGGTCGGCCAATGACTACCAGCACTCCCAAAACCATGGCAGATTGGAATGATAAGTAAAGATAAGTAATGGTAAGAGAATTAAATTAAGGGCGAGCTCAAAAGGCTCGCCTTTTAGTTATTAACTCATTTTGTGTTATAATCGCTTTTTGTTGTTAATTATTACATATAAAATATGTCTAGAGAAACACTAACTGATCAACAAATTCAAAATAAAATGAGGTTGCATTTAGCTAATTATGGTATGGTTAATAGAGGAATGTTGGATTCAGATCATTGGAGAAGACAAATTCACGGATTTGTTGATGAGCTTTCACATGAACAGTTAATTGGAGTCTGGGAAGGAGTTACTCAAAAACAAACATTTAAAGATGACGAAGTTGTTCCTTTATGTGAGTTTTTGCTGCATCGCATGCAGGGAGTTGAACTTAACACCAATGAAGGGCATCAGTTATTAGCTACCTTTTCAAGTTTTCATGCAAAATTAAGTCCTCAACAAAGGGAACAAGTAAACTCAACATTTCATTTCAATCAAAGTAAATAAATTTAATTTAAGATAATAAATAGTGACAGCTAAAATTTTTCTGCCATACTAAAGTCATGAAATGGCAGATAATTATTACGTGGTGCAAAGATCTTTGCAGTCTACAAAAAATCACCAACCTGCTTTTTATCTTTTCCTTATTAATTTTTCTCTTTACCCTTTTTCTCTATCCCACCAACTCCACTGATCTGGGTTGGCATCTTAAGTATGGACATTATTTTGCCCAAACTGGAAAAATTTTAAAAGCTAACACTTATTCCTACACCATGCCGGATTTTGTCTGGACTAACGACTCTTGGCTTTACGACGTGGTGGTTTACCAAATTTTTTACCATTTTAATTTTCCAGGATTAACGATTGCCGGAGCTTTGGTGGGGGTGATTTTAACTTTAATTCTTTATAAATTAGCCAAAACTAACAAGCAGAATTTTATTATTGCCTTTATTCCTTTTTATATTATTGTGCATACGGTTTTTTATCACGGATTGCGAGCCCAAACTGTCAGTTTAGCGTTTTTAGCAGCAATTATGTGTTTGGTAGAAAAAATCGATATTAATAATGTTAATATAAAAAAAATACGTTTTAGATCAAAAATTTTTTCCTTCACCAAACTCATCTCGATTTTTACTCGAGATTCAAACATGGTAGCAGTCAAAAATTTTAATCAAAAACATGTTATATTATGGGATCAAGTTTTATCATCAATATCTACTTTTATAATTTTTTTGTTTTGGGCGAATTGGCATGGGGAATATTTGGTAGGCTTAACCTATATTGGTTTAGTATTAACTGGCAAAACTTTAGATGAGTTTTTAGGTAAACAAGAATTAGTTGCTTACAAAACTTTACTACCCATACTTATCATCGGCTTTCTAGCTAGTTTAATCACGCCTTTTGGAATTGCAAATTATTTACAAGGCATAACTCATATTTTTAGTTCCCGCTTGGAAGGGATAGGAGAATGGAGTCCTTGGCCTTCTAATAGTTGGCAATGGTGGACGCTTTTAGGATACACTGCCTTTTTGGGGTGGAATATTATTCAATATAAAAAATTGCGAACTTTTATTAATATTGTTCCCTTATCTCTTTTTATATTGCAAGCTATTATGCATCGGCGGATGCAGGCAATGATGGCAGTTGTCTCCTTTCCGCTTTTAGTATCAATTATTAGTAGTTACAAATTAAAGTTTTCACTTAAACCGTTAACATTATTTGGTTTAAGTCTATTTTTAATATGGGCAGCATGGAGAGTTAATATAATACACAAACCATGGATAAAAACCTGGAATGATTATTGTTTGTCTCAACCTAGCACGCTGTGCAGTGAAGAGATGGTTAATTTTTTATCTCAAAATCAAATTAAAGGTAAAATTTTCAATTACTATAATTGGGGAGGTTATCTCATTTGGCGTTATCCTAGTGAAAAAGTTTTTATTGATGGGCGGATGGTTAGCTGGCAGGATTATAAAAGTAAATACTTACCTTTTGCCCATTATGATCAAATGATGCAGGCGGACACAAAGGGAATAGAAGAATTTTTCAAACAACAATTTGATTATGTTTTACTCCCCAACCATACTTTATTAGGCGCATAATTTATTAAATAAATATGGGTGGCGCATAATTTATCAAGATCAACTAAGTGTTGTGTTAGTTCCTTTTTACCATTAACAATCTAGTATAAATCTGCCACAATAGATTTATGGATCCATATCAAAATCTACCTGCCAATCTTTCTGATGATCTTTTTGCCGAAGTCGAGCAAATGCGGCTTAAAGTTGACTCTGCAAAAATTCCTCAAGAACTTAAAGAAAAAATTGTCGAAATGCTAATAAGGCTAAAAAGAATGGCTAAATATGGTGGTTATAGCGAAGAATATGAAAAGATAGCCCATTATGTAGAATGGGTGGCTTCATTACCTTGGTTTTATCAAACAGAGGATAATCTAGATATCAACCGTGCAGCTGAAATTTTAGATAAACATCATTATGGGATGCAAAAAGTGAAAAATAGAATATTAGAATACATGTCAGTACTCAAACTCAACAGGGATAAAAACCAAGTTGCACGAGCTCCGATTATGCTGTTGGTAGGTTTGGTCGGTACTGGTAAGACTACATTTGGTACCGCCATGGCCGAAGCGATGGGTAGAGCTTATTGCCGTATCCCTTTTGGGGGTATGGGATCAGCTTTAGATCTACGTGGTCAGTCCAGACTGCATGCTGATAATGAACCTGGTAGAGTGATAAAAGCTCTAAGGCAAGCAAAATCACGTAATCCAATTATGCTTTTGGATGAAATTGATCGTGTTTCCGAAAATGCCAGAGCCGACATTATGGGTGTTTTGGTAGAACTACTTGATCCTGGGCAAAATGATCGTTTTATTGATCATTATTTGGATTACCCTTTTGATTTGTCAGATACTCTATTTATTGCAACTTGTAATAATACCCGTCATATAGCTACTGCAGTTCTGGATCGTATGGAAGTGATCGAAATGCCGTCTTATACTGATGAGGAAAAAATAGTCATTGCCAAACAATATATTTTACCAAGAGTATTAATTGATTCTGGAATGGCTGATGGCCAGATTAATATTGCTGACAATACTTGGGAAAAAATCGTGAGACCTCTTGGTTTTGATTCTGGTATTCGTAGTTTAGAAAGAACTATAAGAGGTGTGGTATATCGAATAGCAAGACTTATCGTTGCTGGCAAAGGCACTCAATTTAATTTGGATGAAAGTAATATTAAAAGCTTCTTGCCAGATTATTAGTATCCCTTCCGCTTCTTCTTAAATTATGGTAAAAATAAGGTTAGTAATTGAGCCATAAAGCAATTTAGCTTTTTAGGTCTAAATAAGTATCTTTTTTTGTTTATTATTTTCTAAAGTCAGATTACTTAATTGCTCAATTACTGATTACTAATTTTGAAAGGAGTTATTATGTTGCGTATTGTTCCCCTTGGTGGAATGGGTAAAGTAACCAAAAACATGTTTGTATATGAGTTGTTGGGACACGGTCCAGATCAACGTTTGATTGTAGATTGTGGGATGGGTTTTCCAGAGGAAGAAATGTTGGGGGCAGATTTGCTTGTACCGGATGTAAGTTATTTAATGGACAAATTAGATACGATTGTAGGAATGATACTTACTCACGGCCACGATGATCACATTGGTGCTTTGCCATATATTTTGCCTCAACTAAATAAAGATTTCCCCATCTTTGCCAGTCCTCTTACTGCTGGATTTGCTCAGGAGAATTTAGAAGAATTTGGAATAAAAACTAAAATCAACCTTTTTCCCAAAGAATTATTACAATTGGGTAATTTTACTATAGATCCAATTACTGTGACCCATTCAGTTCCTGATACCAAACATTTAGCAATTATTACTCCTGATGGAATTTATTATCATGGCTCTGATTTCAAATTTGACTGGACGCCAGTTGATCATATTCGGCCTGATGTAGTTAAAATTGCTGAGTATGGACGCAAAGGTATAAAGGCTATACTTCTTGATTGTCTAAGGGTAGAAAAAGAAGGTTATAGCTGGTCAGAAACCAAAGTTGGTGAATCATTAATCCGTGAAATTCGTGAAGTCACTGGCAAGGTAGTTATTACCACTATGTCATCCAATATTCACCGGATTCAACAAGCTATTGATGCAGCGGTTTTGCATCACCGTAAAGTGGTCTTTATTGGCAGATCAGTTGAAGAGAATTGCAAAGTAGCCCAGGGTTTAGGCCTTTTAAAAATTCCGGAAAATGTGGTGGTAAATAAAAAAAGAATTAAAAATATGGAGGATAAACAGCTTTGTTTGATTGTAGCTGGTTCTCAAGGCCAAATTGGTTCGACCCTTACCCGCATTGCCAACAATGAACACAGTATGGTGAGTGTTAAAGAAGGTGATCATATCGTGTTTTCGGCTGATCCAATTCCAGGCAACGAAGGTAATGTATACAAAACCATTGATAGTCTGTCTAAATTAGGAGCTACTGTATCATATAGTGATATCCAAGATGATTTACATGTTTCTGGGCATGCTAGCGCTGACGAGTTAAGATTAATGTTAACTTTATCTAACCCCAAATCTATCGTGCCTATTGGAGGAACATATAGACATATGGTTCATTTCAAAAATCTAGCCTCAGGTATGGGTTGGTCAAATGATCAAATACATATCTTGGACGATGGGCAAATTATCGCTTTTGATCAACGTGGTGGCTGGGTTGATAATGTAATCAAACTAAAAACCGTAATTGTAGATGGACTAGGTGTAGGTGATGTTGGACCAGTTGTACTGCAAGATCGTCAGAAAATGGCTCATAGTGGTATGATTGTAGTAGCGGTACCAGCCAAAAAAGAAAGGAATGAAGTTATTGGCAGACCTGAAGTAATTACTAGAGGGTTTGTTTTTGCCCGTAAATCTCAAGAGTTAATTGAGTCAATTGCTGATGAAGCAGCCAAATGGCTACCCGTAGGAATGAAGGTAAATGATTGGAAAGCAACTCGCGATGAAGTTAATGGAAAAATAAGCCATTTTGTGTTTGAACAAACTCAAAGAGAACCACG
>CAYXFC010000062.1:0-6228 GCA_964464155.1 uncultured Pseudomonadales bacterium | reverse complement strand
CTAAAAATTATTAAAATTATGAAGCTGCCGTTTACACACAACTATTGACAGACCCCAAAAAGCTAGTGTTTTTGACAAATTATGCTTTTCAAAGCTTCGCACGATAAAACATTTTTTATCAAAAGTTTTCAGCAAATTAATAAATTCTTGTTTAGGTGCTGGAAATAATTTGGTATATGGTTTGTTTACAGACCATAAAGCTAAAATTTTATCTAATTGGTCTTTTTTTACTTCACAACCTTTTATCAATTCAAAATCGAGTCGTTTACTGGCTCTTTTAAGGTTGTATCTAGTTTTAGCTTTTAAGTTATTGAGCAAATTATTATTATCCAAATTTAGCCAAAGAGTTTTAGTGGGAATAAGGCCTTTAGAATCAGAATTAATTTGCCAAAAAACTCTACCATATTTTTCTTTTTCAATAAAAAAAGGTTCGTAGGAAAATTGGATTAAAGAATATTTGCGCCTAACTTCGATAATTTCTTTTTGACAACAGAGACTATGGCTATGTAACATTTTACCAACATACAATGGTAATAAAGGTAGTTTTTTAATATAAATTTGAGATTTTTTGTAAAACACGGTTTTCCAGCCAAGCGATTTCATGAAAGCAGAATATTGTGGAGTCTGGCGAATATCGATCAAATTTGTAATTTTCAATTTCCCTTTCAAAATGAAGCAGTTCAATTTGAATTAATTAAAAAGGTAGTTTGGCTCTCAATTTAAGATATTTCCATCTTAAATTATCAGCAATATTATATAGCTTATACATCGGTTGATTGATCACAATATCATAGCTGCCCAAAAACTCCATCAAATCCGGACTAAAACCCTCTTTGAAACGATGAAAACCTATCCAAGAATCGTGAGGATTAGGATTGGGACCTAGACTACCCCACATATCAAATTTATGGCAACCTATTTTTTTACCAAATTTAATTACTTCCCACATCATTAAATTGCTAGCCATCACATTTCTATTTTTTGATGAAGATGCTCCATAGGGATAATATAATACTCCATTACATACGAATAGAATCCAACTTACCAGCGTTTCTCCTTGGTACACTGCTTTAAGTAGATGAACCATACCGCTAGGCTTAAGCGTCTCCCACATTGTCTGATGATATTCTTTATTGTGAGCATAAAACCCTTGTCTTTTGGTTGTTTCAAAAGTTAATTTCAAATAGTCTGTAAAAGCTGCATCCGAATTGTCTTCGCTTACTACAACACCCTTTTTCATTGCCACGTTCAAGTTGTATCTAGTTTTTGATTTCATTTTTGACAGTAATTCCTGATCAGTTAATTTTAGATCGAGAACAAACGAATATTTGGTAAATAGCGCTCTCCCTTTCACAAAACCCATTTTTGAAAATTCTTGTTCACATTTTTTAATGTTAGGAGTTTGTTGGTAATATTGAGCTTGTGTATATACATTTGGTTCTACTTTGATATAAATTATTTGTTTACGAATTCCTAATTCTTTTAGGGCATTAACTACATTTTCAGTTGGCATTGGACATTTTGGCATATAAGCTACAGAAAAAGGTAATTTTGGTAAGGGGTGAATGGTTATCTGATAACCTGCTTTTAGATTTGAGCCATCAAACATACCAAGTCTAACCACTTCTATGCCTGTTTTTTCTCTAAATTCTCCCCATTGCCAGGTTTGTAAAGGATGGGAGGCAATTTCATTAAATTGTTTTTGTTCCTCTGGTCTAATTTCACGGATTAACATAGACTAAAGTATAAAGCAGGACAATCAATAGAGAAAGTAGAAAAAAGTGAACAGACAAATGTTACAATATTATTTATGATTTCATTTGAAAATAGCAAGCTTCATTCTTGGTTGGGATCAAAATTTAAAAGACGTATATTGCAAAATATTTGGCTAAGCAGAATTTTGATTATAATATTTACTTCTATAGTAGTATTTATATTGGCTTTAGTTTTGTTTAAGCCAGTACGTAATTTTTTTACGAAATTGTTAGTGGGTCCTAAAATAGTCACCACGTTTTTTTCAGACCCACTTTATAATTTGCCAAATTATAATGGTAGAACTAATATTTTGTTTTTAGGGATAGGAGGAGAGGGACATGATGGAGGTAATTTAACCGATACTTTAATTTTTATTTCTCTAAATTTAAAAAACAACTCAGTGGCTATGGTATCCATTCCTAGGGATATCTGGGTATCCAGTCTATCTGCCAAAATAAATGCTGCTTATGAAATTGGTGAAAAAGAATCTACTGGATCAGGAAATTTATTAGTTGAAGACGCTGTTTATGAAATTACTGGAGAGCCAACTCATTATACTGTTATGATGGATTTTGCAGGATTTCAACATCTAATTGATACATTGGGAGGAATTGATATAACCATTGATAAGAGTTTTACTGATGAGAAATATCCGATTTCTGGTAAAGAAAATGATCTCTGTGGTGGTGATACCAAGTTTGCTTGTCGTTTTGAGACAATTACTTTCGAAAAAGGGCTGCAGCATATGGATGGAGCTACAGCTCTTAAATTTTCTCGTTCTCGTCATAGCACTGACCTAGAAGAAGGGACAGATTTTGCCAGGGCATTACGTCAGCAAAAAGTGATTGCGGCTATCAAAGTAAAAGCGCTTAGTCCATCAATATTATTAAATCCAGCACGTATTAATCAATTTCGCGAAGTTGTATTAAAATATATTAAAGTAAACCCAAGTATCTCTGATAATCAGATATCAGCTTTAGCGGGATTTGGATTTTCGTTTTGGCGTAATAATAAAAGTGTCCAAACTTTGAATCTGGATATGGGTGATGAAGAAAATCCAGGTTTTTTAATTAGCCCTCCTTTGGAGAAGTATGATCAGTGGGTTTTGGAAAGTAGATGGGGGGATTGGAAAGAATTTCAAAGATACTTAAAACAAAAACTGGAAGAATAAATTTATGCTTAATAACAAATTAAAATCCATTTCTATTTTTTATCCGTGTTTTAATGAAGAAAAAAATATTCCGATTTTTGTTAACCAAGCTTTGAAGGTACTTCCTCAAATTGCATTGAGATATGAAATTATTATTGTTAATGATGGTAGTCGTGATAATACTTTAAAAGTTGCTCAAAAGATTGCAGCTGATAATTCTGTTGTTAAAATTGTTAACCATAAACAAAATCGAGGCTATGGTGCGGCTTTAAAATCAGGATTCAAAGCATCAAAGTTTGATTGGGTCTTTTTTACAGATGGAGATTTGCAATTTGACCTCAAGCAATTAATAGATTTTTTACCATTTACTTCTAAATATTCAGTTATTATTGGTTATCGTAAAACCAGGGCAGAGGGTTTTCACCGAGCTTTAAATGCTAAAATATTAAAAATTACAATGAATATTTTATATAGACTTCATGTAAGAGATATTGACTGTGCATATAAATTGATTAAAAAAGATGCATTGGAAAATATCAAACTAGTGTCTGAAGGTGCTTTTCTCAGCTCTGAACTATTATATCGATTGAAGAAAAAAGGTTATAAGTTTAAAGAGATATGTGTTAATCACTATCCTCGTAAATTTGGAAACCCAACCGGTAACAACATTAAAGTAATGATAAGAGGTATTAAAGAAACTTTTATGCTTTATCTTTTTATGAAATTTAACTTATTTTCCAAGCATTACGGCTCTAGTATCAAAGACCAAGACATTGTCGTCAGTAAAAGCTAGAGGAAAATTTTGGTTAAAATAACTAATATTGGGGTTATATTCTCTTCTTTCATTATCTCCGATATAGATATAACTGACTTTATATTTTGCCAGCAGTTGTAACACATCAGATCTAACTTGAAAAATAGCTTTTAAATCTGCTTCTCTTTGTTGATATAAAAAGCCAAAATTCCAGGCCCAAGCTGTATAACCCAGAACTATAGGTCTGGCAGCCCACATGACGATGGGATGATTATGAACTGGTGCTGTGGCAAAAACAGCTAAAGAATCAGTCTGATATCTAATTGTTTCAGCAAACTGCATTTGGCTTGTAGAAATTATTTGGTAAGTATTACGGTCAATCCTAACAAGTTTGATTACCTCCAAAGTTCCAGTAGCAGTAAGCAAAAATAAAATGATAATAAATAATAATTTGTGTTTAATTAATTTGACTAATCCAGAAGCAGATGTAATAGAAAAGAATAAATAACTCCATAAAAAAAGTTTGGAATTATCCCAATGAATTGGTTGAAATAAAATTAAATTAGCTAGAATGAATATTAAAATCCCAGCACAAGTTGTAGTTAATAAAAGCTTTGTGAAATGTTTTCTTCGCCAAAGTATTATAAATATAATAAATGGCAATAAAATACCCCATAACTGCCACCACATCCAAAGCCAACCCAATAAACCACCTTTGGCAGTCCAACCTGGGAACCATTGCATAAAATCTGGATTTTCTATACCACCAGCAATAAATTTAAGATATAAAATTAATCCTAAAAAACCTGCTGGAATAGCAAAATATAAAACATTTTTCCATTTTTTATGATTAAAAATTAAAGTTATCATGCCCAAAATTATCAAGGCGATATAACTGTGCATGTGTGTTATAGGCAAAATTCCTGCTAGCAGTCCTCCAGTGATTAACAGAATTTTATTTCGATTAGTCAGTTTTTGATTAATTCCGTAAAACAAACTAATTATTGCCCAAACTGCCATAGTTAATCCCATTAAAAAAGCACGTTGTGGAACTAACATACCTACCAATACATTACCTGATCCCCATTCATAATTATCATTTTTAGAATATTCTATAGGTGGATACGTCAACATTTCCCAAGATGGATTTTGACTAAAGTCGTGAATAAATTTAAAAAATCCTAATCCAGATGATAAAAAGAAAATAAATAAAGTAAGTGAAGCTGCAGTTTTTGATTTGGTCAATAATAGCGCTAAGTAATATAGTCCGATAACTAATAAAATAGCCAAAACTACAGAGGGGAAATTAAAAGCAAAAGTAATTGGCAAACCAACTCGTATTAAAAGGCCAGAGATTAGATTTGTTAAAAAACCATAAGTAAATTTTCCTCCTGCGTATAAAGGATGGGTTGCAAACCAAACAGACGGATCTTTGGTGGCAAAAATTCTAGCCATCCCTATATGTAAAGCCCAATCACTCCAGACATAGGGATGCCCGGCGTACAAGCCATCATTTTTTTGGATTAACATTTGGGAATAAAGGAAACTCAGAAGACCAATCCAAAAAAGGATACTAATTAATGGCAGTCTAGACTTAATTTTGTTTATGAATCTCATTTGATATTATTATCTAATTTAATAATTACGTATGGTCCAAATTGAACTAACGGTTTTAAGTATTTATCAGAAATTGGTTTAAATGTCATTATATAATGAGTATCTGCCATTTTTTCATCTATATATTGATAATGATAAACGTTATCTAAGGCGTATCTAGTAACGGCGTTTAAGTCATATACAGTTGTATTTTCTAAGCTGTTGCTAATAGTAAATGCCACATAATTGTTTTTATGTGCATCGCTAAAAATCCAATCCAATGATTTTTGAACATAAATATAAGGTACATCAGAATAATTACTTAAAAAACCTTGTGGATAATTAAAATCTCCAACAAATCTATAGTAAGCTATGCTGGTAAAAAGCCATGTATAACACAAAATAATCGGACCAATGTAATTTACATACCTAATCCAATCATAAGCTCTTTTAATTTTAAGCTGACCTAATTTATGGGTCACAAAGCTAATGATCAAACTCAGCAAAGGTAAACTGATTAATAAATATCTGGGAAGAGTTATTGGGCTTTTGACCCAGAATAAAAACCATATTGGTCCGATTAACCATAATAATATCAATAAATGTAGTAACTTCTGTTTTTGTTTTAACAATAAATATGTAAATAAAACTAGATATACTAAGACAAGTAATAAACTTAATTGATGCAAGACCAATAATGCTGGATTTGTCTGATAAAATATATCCCTTCCATAGCCTAATTGCCAATTCCAGCCACTACCAGAAACAATAGTAAAAATATTTAGTCCAATGTTTTTTAAGCTTTCAATTGGGGGAATGTAGAGTTTATTAAATGTCTGTTCTACTTTTTTATAACCCAGTAACTTGTTTGGATTGTGTGAATAATAGTTAAATACTGGTATAAACAAAACCAAAGCAATAACTGTTCCTAAAATAGTTGAAAATATTTTGGTCTTATTAATTTTGGTAAATA
>CAYXFC010000061.1:0-6318 GCA_964464155.1 uncultured Pseudomonadales bacterium | reverse complement strand
TGCTAACTTGTACATTGTACTAGCCATTTACACACACTATCTTACAGTCTCTTAATTTACTAAGTAGATTGATAAACCGATCAATATCGGGCTTATAAGTTATCTTTACAAGCTCACCCATATATTCATTAATAATTCTAACTTGATGATTAAGTTCACTAGTTGAAATACTTTGATCTTGCTCGTGAAACATATCTACTCGCAATTGATTTATAGATTCATTAAGACACGCTCTTTCAAGGTCTTCAACGGGATTTTCATATAATGCTTGTTCTCCAGCAAGATTGCAAAACTTCTTTACAGTAGATGGGTCGAGAGTAAAATCTCCCTTTTGTAGTGGTAATGCGCGTTGGACTATTGCTGCAATTTGATTAATAACATAAAGTCCTAGGTCTTTCTCGCCGTTACTTTCATTTGAGTCTTTGGACTTTACAGAAATAAGTCTATATACACTTTCAAAGGACTCTCCATCTTTATCGCCTAACTCAAAACCTTTTAAACCTTTAATAGCCTTTTCTACAAGTTTCGCTATTATTTTAGGATCGCCCATTAATGCTTCATATATTGTTGTTGTAGTGTAACAAACATAAGCGAATTCTGGTTCAGTTACAATTTCACTTATAGGAGTAAATTCATTTGGTCTTGGCATACTGTCCTTTCGATATTATATATAAAAATTAAGGTGATTCTAGCATAAACATTTTGATAACTATATCTATATATATTACATATAAGCTAAAGTTATTTATCTATAAATTATTATCTCATTTTCTATTTTTGCATTATTCCTAAATCTCGATTAAAATATAGCTATGAATATTATCTTAACGACCATTCAAATTATCGTAAGCATTTTATTAGTAGTTGTCATTATTTTGCAACCAAAAGGTGGAGGTTTAGGTAGTACTTTTGGTGGATCATATGTAAGAACCAGAAGAGGCGCAGAAAAGTTTTTATTCCAAGTTACTATAGTTTTATCAATTTTATTCGTTGGTTTATCTATTGCCAATATCCTCGTTTAAATTTTATATTAATCAGATTGATTTTTTAATTAATTATATATAAATTCTTTTAAGATAAGCTTTCATGAAAAAAACTCAAATTTGGGCTTGGTATATATCTACTTTTTTTAAAAAACATAAAAGACTAATGGTTGCAGGTATTTTACTTGGGATACTTATTTCAGTTTGTTTTATATGGTTATTACCCATCATACCAAGGCCAGTTAAAACTAATAGAATAGGTTTAATAGGGCAGTATAACAAAAATCAACTTCCCCTAACTATTAGAAATAAAGTATCGCAGGGGCTTACTGCTACTATGGAAGATGGAAGTGTAGCTCCTTTACTAGCAGAAAAATGGGATGTTAGCGATAATGGTCAGGAATACACTTTTTATCTTCGAGATAATCTATATTGGCAGGATGGGACAGCTCTAACTACAAAAGATTTAGAATACAATTTTTCAGATTTAGACATAGAGAAAAAAGACGATGAAACCATTTTATTTAGATTAACTTCAGGGAAATCATTTGCTCCTTTTCCAGTGTTGCTAACTACTCCAATTTTTAAAAAAAACTTAATTGGTACCGGTGATTACATTATAAAACAAGTAAAAGAAAACGGAGGAATAGTTAAAAGTGTAAATATTGAGAAAAACGATGAAAAGATTATTTACAAAATATATCCAACTTTATCGATGGCCAAAATGGCTTTTTTAATGGGTGAAATTGATGTAATTCAAAATATATCAACCAACCCCTTTGAATATGAAACAGAATGGCAACAAACCACAGATATTATCAGTAAACAAGAAAATAATATTCATATTGGATTATTCTTCAATCTAGAAAATGATCTTTTTAAGGATAATAAAGCATTAAGACAAGCACTAGCTTATGCTACTCGTAAGCCAAAGGATGAAAGCCGTGCAACTGGTCCAATTGCCAGAACTAGTTGGGCGTATAACTTGGATGTTAAAATTTATGATTTTGAACCAAAAAGGGCCAATGAATTAGCTGAGAAATCACTAGGTAATATCGAAAAAGTCAGAGCAATGCAGTTAAAAATATCCACTACAAATTCACTTTTATCATTGGCAGAGGAAATTAAAAGAGACTGGGAAGAGGTGTTTGGTTGCAATGTTGAAATTGAAGTTATTAATACAATTCAACCAGATTATCAAATTCTATTAACTGCCCAAGAAATACCAGAGGATCCTGATCAATATGCTCTATGGCATTCTACACAAAGCTGGCCTGGGAATATTATAAATCTTAAAAACTTACGTATTGATAAACTTTTAGAGGACGGACGAACTGAAATTGATACAAAAGTTAGAAAAGATTATTACTTTGAATTTCAAAAATATTTTGTAGAAGAAGTACCTGTATTATTTTTGTATTATCCTAATTACTATACAATAGTTCGCAAAAACACAGTGAAAAATGTTTTAATCGATATCTTACAAAAAGGAAGAAGAATGTCTCAATCAGTTGAGACTACTGAATAAAACCTTTAATCACTACTTAAATAAGTTATTAGACTAATTAAAAACTTAAAAATAATGCTCCCCAAAAATATTGACATAAAAATATTAAACTGACCTGAAGGAAAACTAACTCCAATAACAGTAAAGGTTTGA
The DNA here is from genome assembly GCA_964464155.1 of uncultured Pseudomonadales bacterium. Classification (GTDB taxonomy): domain Bacteria; phylum Patescibacteriota; class Microgenomatia; order UBA1400; family UBA1449; genus CAYLQQ01. Next base: position 3,675 of record CAYXFC010000061.1, on the reverse strand, counting down.
TAACTAAAAGCTTGAAAAGCAACACCGTCAACCACAAGAGTAAGTAACAACAATATTAAAGCCTCTAATAGCCAGGTAAACATACCAAATGTAATAATATTCACTGGTAAAACTAACATTTTTAAAATAGGTTGTAAAAAAATAGTAATTGTAGTTAAAATAAAGGCAGTTATAAGTTGGGAAATAAAGTTTGCAGGGACAGAAAATCCGGGATAAAACCTAGCAAGAGCAAGTAAAACTATAAGATTGCGAAACCATTGTTTAATAAAATTAGTAATAAAGCTCATATCTTAAGTATAAATTATCTTAACGTGATATAAAACTGCAAAAAAATGTTAATTATTTAAAATAGATTTCGACCTAAGCTTTTTGTGATAAGTAGTTGTAAAACGATGCGACTCATCTCTAATTGATCGCAGTAAAGTTAAAACAGGATGATCCATTGCTAAACTTTGATAAACTAGTTTATCATTACTAATTAGGGTTAATCTTTCAAAACGCTTAGCTAGTCCAACTACCTTTATATTATTAATATCTAATTCCCCTAATGCTTTTAGGGTGGCTTTAGTTTGAGTTATACCGCCATCAATTAAAATAATTTGAGGGAAGTCCCACTCTTTGTGTTGAAAACGTCTTTTCAAAGTATCATATATCATTAGTTGGTCGTTTGGTCCAATAATGTTTTTTATCCTAAATTTACGATACAAAGAAGTGTTTGGGTAAGCATTTTCAAAAACCACCATAGAGGCAGTGGGTAATGTTCCAGATGTATTGGCAATATCATATCCTTCAATTCGAATTAATTTATCAATATTAAAAAATAACTGAGTATTATGCCATTGTGACTTAGATATTTGCTGACTTATGCTGGCATCTTGAAAATAGTTACTTATAGAAATAGGTTGCTGTCTAAGAGATTCAATAGCCTCTATTTGTTTTTTAATTTCAGCTGCTTTTTCATATTCTAATTTATTTGCATATATTTTTAATTCTTTATTTAAGATATTTAAAACACTATCGATTTTCCCATGTAGTAATAACTTTAATCTATTTATACTTTTGGTATATTTTTGTTTTGCTGCTGGTGTATTTAAATTAAAAGGGTTAGGACAAAGACCAAGATCTACATACATACAAGCATGTTTACGTTTTGAGCTGCATGAACAATAAGGGAAGACATGTCTTAGTTTTTTAAGTAAATAAGTTAATTTATAACTAGATGGGAATGGCCCAATATATTCACCGGTTCCAGAAATTTCTATGCGAGCAGTTTTTACTCTAGGGATTGGGTCATTGGTGATGTGAATTAAAAGAGGTCTTTTGTCATCTTTACTTATAAAGTTATATTTAGGTTTAAGAGTACGGATAAGATTAATTTCTAAAAGCATACTTTCAATATCACTTTTAACAACAATCCATTCTAACTTAAGAGCTAGCTTAAGAAATTTTGCAGTTTTAAGGTAAAGATCTGTTTCGTTTTTGGTGTAATAAAGCAATCTTCTTTTAAGGTTAATAGCCTTACCTATATATAAAACATTTCCAGTAGAATCTTTGAAAATATAAACTCCTGGCTTATTGGGAGCAAGATGTATTTTATCAATAAGTTTTTGTACTAAAACTGGCATATTATATTTAAAAAACAATGTGAAATAATTATTTACTTTTATTAATAATATCCGGTTGGATAATATTTTCAGGGGTATTATATATTGTCTTTTTATGATTGTTTGTTAATTTTTTACGGCGAAGTTTAGCTATTATAATAGAAAGAGCTAAACTAAGGAAAATAAAAGAAACTCCAGATGCAATAAGTTTATAATTTAAAACCGGTTTAAGTTCAAAGTTAGTTTCCTTTTTTATACTTTCACTTTCAATTTTAAAGGCATATATACCACCTCTATCCTTCCATGAACTTTGATACGAAAGAGGAACTTGAAAATATCCAAACGGTGGTAATATTTTTATCTGGTTTTCATTTTGAATAAGATTGTTTCCATTGTGAATAAGTCTTATATTGTATGGAATATCATATAAGGCAGAACTACCAGTATTATAGATTTTAGCAAAACCTAACAGCGCTAAACCAGTAATTCCTTTGGCTGGTGTTTGGATAGTAATATCTTTAGAACTAAAAGGTTGCCAATTAGAATCAAATGATATTTCCACGTCTTTAGATTTCTGACCGTTATATTTGTATGATCCAGCAGTAATAGGGTAAGTGCTATCACTACCATGAATAACAAATGCAATATGATCTAGATCAAACTTATCAAAAAAATTCAAACCTCCGGTTGTTTTCCCCCATGTAGGATCAACTTCTATCCATTGTTTAGTGTTTTTATCATAATACTGCGGCCATGAATGAAGAACGTCTTGTTCTAGTGAAAGTGGTCTAAGTTTATCGTTTTCTGTATAAGCATAACCATTTAGCTCTCGAGCTGGAATTCCAGCTGCTCTTGCTAAGGCAATAAAACTATCGGTAAACTCCATACAGATATTTTTATCAGGATTTTCAAGTGCTTTTACAGCTCCCAAACGTGTGGCATTATTATTAAGGCGGTTATAGTCATATTCAAAGTTATTAACTATATAGTCATAAATTTGTTTAGGACTGGAATCAGTTTTAGCTATATCTTGAATAGTTTTATTATCTGCTTCCCAAAACTGTTGCGGTTGAGTATATATTTTTATCTCTTCATCAGTTAAATCATTGGCAAATTCTGGTTTGGGAAAATAGGATAATTTAATGTTCCCACTGGCTATTACCTGCATTTTAGAGTTAGGCTCCAAAACATATTTTGCTAACCAGTTGCCATCCATATCTACAGTCACTTGATCAGGTTTGGGGTCAATGGAAGTAAAAATTACTTGTTGATAATTAGTGTCTGGAGGTAGCGCTATTTCTGTTTGTCCTTTGACACTATTTGGGTTTTCCAGATTATATTTAAGAGTAAATTTATATATTTGCGCTGTTCCAAAAGTAGCTGAAATACTATCTTGATCTTTGATTGAGCTTTGATTAAAAGTGTAACTGGTAAATGAATCATTTTTAGTACTATCTGAAGGTATAGGAATAATATGAGTAGCTTTGCCAAAAGAATTAGGGATATTAATGGTTACTTGATAATCAACCATGTCTCCGCTGTTGGCTAGCAAAGGAAAACCGACTTCTAACACCTGACCTTTGACTGTGGCAAAGTCGGGACTTTTATATGAAACTGTTACATTACGCTTCTTATCTTTGCCAATAATATGTTTATCAAATTTAAGATTAATCTTAGTAGCATTTGTTTCAATATTAATATCTGGTGTAAGTGTTCCAAAATTATCAGATGCAGCCACATCACTTATCGCGGTTGACCCGATAATAATTGAATATTCAGTGGCATATACATGCTCCAATAAATTGGTTAGGGTAATGTGTTGTCTGGTAGTAGTAGTTCCTTTTGTGTCAACTGTATATTCAATGTTATAAGCGGTAGCAAACTCAGAGGCCGCATAAACTTTATTACTAAATAATGAAATGTAAAATGCGATAATAAATAAAAACACTATTTTAAGAATATATTTCATAGTGATAGTATAAGGTATTAACAACTTGCTATAAAGTAGATGTGAAAATACCCAAGTTCTAATTTGAAGTGCACCACTAGTTAGCGTATGATTCGGTGCATG
>CAYXFC010000060.1:0-6323 GCA_964464155.1 uncultured Pseudomonadales bacterium | reverse complement strand
CTGAGGTCTTTACTAAAATTACAAACTGGTGCATTTGAAGTTAGAATTCAGCATTTGTCCTATAATATTGTTTTTTATCGAATTTTATGCTATACTTCGCTTATTAAGACTTTTCTAATTGGTTATTTCTACCTTTATAGAGGAGTCTTATTTAATACTTTGCCAAATTGGCAAAGCGTTCTTTAACATTCAGCAGTAGGAAAAGATGATGAACTACCAAAAAGGGAATAAAAAGTCATTGTTATCTTGCTTAATTTATAGTCATTTCGAAGGAGTTTACGACTGAGAAATCCAGCGAAGCGATAAATGCTTCTAGATTTCTCGCCTTTGGCTCGAAATGACAAAATAACTTATATGACAACAATGCCTATTCGTTCTTTTTTTGGTAGTTCAGCCCCTAGGGGCAAATCTTTAAGGAGGTGCGAAGTGTCGCACAAGTTTATCCTGGTTGTCCTTACGGCCATGCTGGTCGTAAGTGTCCTTCTCGTCGGTGTCCATGGTACCGTGTCGGCTTCCCCAAACATGGGGACGGGAATCGGACAATATATCTGCGCTATGAACGATAAGGGTGTCGTCATTGAATGTGGATATGTCCAAGCGGTTAAGTGGGGCATGAGAAAAATTAATGGCCATTGGTATCTGGCTATTGATGTCTTCTCTAAGACACCCCCGCCCACTCCTCGTCCAACGACGAACCCGCGCTGGACGCCAACACCAATCCCACCGAGCGCCGATAATGGCTGGACACCTAAGTATTACCAAGGCGTTCAGCCCCAGTGGTTTGACAGGGCCCAGCCGGACCCACGAAACCACTGGTAGTTGGTTGGGTGGTTACCTCTGACGGTAGAGAGTTTGTGACGGCAAATTATAAAGCCTCACTACTTGAACTGCCTGATTTGGCGACCACCCCCAACCAATAACCCAAACCCATCCAATCAACCCCTCCTACTCCTACTGCTGAATTCACTTGAAACTCTCAATCTGCTTGGGAATTTGAGGTGTAAATATTGTTTAATTAATGATTGGAAGTTAGTTGTGTCGTTAATTTTTTTGTATCATTAAGTGTTGTACTAAAGCATACATTGACCAGGCTTCGTCTATTTGAGCATCTATCACGGCTTGCTCAAATAATTCAATTTGTTCTCCACTTGCTTGTCTATAAAAATCTTCCATAGCTTTCCTAATACTACGGTCTTCTCTTAGTTGTCTATATATTTCTAACTTTTCAGTCAACATCATAATATATTAAAATCTAGCTGCCCATTCGCTTAATTTTTTCTTACGTAGTCTTAAATTTTTTGGAGTTACCTCTAGTAATTCATCAGGTCCTAAAAAGGTCAAAGATTGTTCAAGTGAATATTTAACAGCTGGAGCGACATGGAAAGTGGCATCAGATGTAGATGCCCGCATATTTGTCAGATGTTTACCTTTGATAATATTGACGCTCATATCCTCTTTTTTACTATTAAGTCCCACAATCATGCCTGTATAAACTGCTTCACTACCAGACACAAATGTAATACCACGTTGTTGCAAATTAGCGATTGAATAATCAGAAGCATTACCATTGTGACCCGATACCATTACCCCATTGCGATTATTGTCTAAACCCTCACCTTTAGGTTCATAACCGATAAAAACAGCGGCAACTACAGCAGTTCCTGATGTAGCTGTCATACATTCGCTACGAAATCCCAGCATATTACGGGTTGAAATTTTGTAACTAAATCGTGAACCTGTTTTGATTGCATGCATATCTTGCATCTCCCCCTTGCGTTTACCCATTTCAGAAAGTATCCAGCCTGCATATTCTTCTGGAACATCAATTGTTAACTGCTCAAAAGGTTCACTTTTAATTCCATTTATTTCCTTGAAGATTACTTCAGGTCTAGATACGGAAAATTCAAAACCTTCTCTTCTCATGGTTTCGATTAAAATTGCTATGTGTAGTTCACCTCTACCAGCTACTATATGGGATTCTCCAGTCAGTCCTGGTGATAACCTCAGACTAACATTTGTTTCTAATTCTTTTTCCAATCTTTGGTTGATTTGTCGTGAAGTAGTAAACTGCCCATCTTGACCCACAAAAGGTGAATCAGATACCGAAAACTGAATCTTAAGAGTTGGTTCAGTTATTTCTAGACTAGGCAAAGCATTTTGCCACTGCAAATCTGTCAAAGTATCGCTAATATGGGCAATACTAAATCCAACTATGGCAATAATATCGCCAACATTAGCTTCCTCAACTTCTTCTTTTTTCAATCCGTTATAAGTATATAAATACTCAACCTTGCTCTGACCAATTTTTTTACCATCTCTAAGTACTGCTAAAGGCTGACCTTTGACAACTTTGCCACGCGTGATCCGACCAATAACATAACGACCTTTGTAACTATCATAATCTAAGCTGCTCACTTGAATCTGGAAACCACCATTTGGATCTCCAGAAGGTGCTGGTACTTCACGAATTATAGCTTCAAAAAGTGGAGTTAAATTACTGCTATCACAAATATTAAGCGATTGATCAGAATTAGCTTCTGTCTGCCAGCCAACAACTCCCGACCGACCAACGCCATATAAAACTGGAAAGTCCAGCTGAGACTCATTAATTGCTAGATCCAAGAATAAATTGTTTATCTCTTCCAAAACCTCTAAAGCTCTTTGATCTTTACGATCCACTTTGTTAATAATCACAATAGGCTTCAGTCCTTGTTCTAGTGCTAAACGTAACACATATTTGGTTTGAGAAAGCACTCCCTCTGCTGCATCAACTAACAAAATACAACCATCTGCCATATTTAGTACTCGTTCGACTTCACCTGAAAAATCTGCATGCCCTGGAGTATCTAAGATATTAATTTTACAATTATTCCAATGCACAGCTGTATTTTTAGCTAGTATTGTCACTCCCCGCTCTCTTTCCAAATCATTGGAATCCATAATTGTAGTTTGCGACATTTCAGCCTCATAATCTTTGAATGCATGAGCCTGTTTAAGCATGTGATCAACTAAGGTGGTTTTGCCATGGTCAACGTGCGCGATAATGGCAATATTTCTGATTTGTGATTGATCCATAACAAATTAGTATTTTTTCTATGAGAAAGCGCTATTATACTGCTTTTAATGGGTGAGAATCAATAGTATAGGTATTTAAACTAAAATTTTAATTATGTCAAAATTCCTGTTAATGTTTGCATTCGACGATATAATGATAATATAACTTACTTGTCTCAAATTATTTTAAACGCTCTTATATTGTTCTGGTGTTAATTCCGCATTGCCAATCGCAACCATTATAATCTTCCTACTCATAGTAATCACCATTAATATCAATTTCCACATGTACTTTGGTGTAAATTATATTAGATTGCTTTTTAGATTGTATGTCTCATTGATTATCAAATTCTTCTGTTTATACCCATATCATCTAACCAAAACTGTGCTTCTAACATTTCTCCCCTACTAATAGGTACGCTAATTTGTCCACTACCTACCACTAAACCATCTGCCTCACTGGCGTTCAGTATTTTATCATCTGTATATAATCCCCATGCACAACTTGCATGCCTATAGCCTTTATGTCCACAGCTATCTGGACAAGATTGAAAACCTGAAAATTTTATATCTTCTTTCATATTGAAATTAGTAAATTTTATTAAGCAAATCACTCCCATTGAACAGTTTCTCCACCCGACCATGCCCACTTCATAAATTCATTAGCCAATCTTGGTGAGATTTCAACAAGATCACCCCATTGTTCATCTGACATAGCAGCTGGATCAGGTATTGTTAGTCCACCATTTTCACTTGTCATTGCTACGGTCAACAATGGTCCAATCTCGTGTTCTAAAAATCCCTTAGACTTCAAATCAGGTTTGGCCTTCGCGCAAGTAGTTTCTATCATATTAACTATATTAATTAAAGCTCTAAGCAATAATTTTGAGTGTTACAAACTTTCGTTGACAATAAATGCCTATATGTGCCCCCAGCAAGAATCGAACTTGCATTATCCGCTTAGAAGGCGGACGTTCTATCCATTGAACTATGAGGGCTAATTAAATTTACTAGGGTATTTTACCAAATAGTTATAATTTCTGATAGTTTATAATTTACAGTTGCACTTATAGGAACTCGTGACTATACTAAAAAACCAGAACTCCTTAGGATTATTATGATTAAATTATTAATTACAATAAACATTTAGATAAAATAAGAGCTATAAGGCTCTTTTTTTTGGCAAAAAATATGCAAAATTCTGCTCTTTTTGATTACGGTTTTATTTATCAAGTCTGCGGCGGTTTTCAATTTGACTTAAATAGTGTTTTGAAAAAGACAAACCAAGGATATATAGAACGTCATCATTGTGACCATAACTGTACTACTGACTGTGTTAATTACCAATGCCCTGCTGCATTTAGTTCTAATCGCGATATAGATCAACAAACCACGCTAAGTCTTGATGAAATTGAAAAATCTTTACAAAATGCATATGAGGGGATGGTTTTAGCAAATAAACAATTTCTGAAAAATATTTTTTCACAATATTGTCATGATTATTATATTCCAAAACATGTTGCTAAAGATTTAATTGAGACACTTTCTACGTCCAAACTAGAGCTTAATATGTTTGGCGGTAATCCAGAACTACATCCCCAATTTTTAGAAATTATAAAAATCGCCCACCGTATTGGCTGGAAAGTGACTACTACAACTACTGGTAAAAAATTTATGTATGATGAACAATTTACAAAAGCTTTTCTAAAACACCCACCTGATTTGTTAGCAATTTCTGCAGATGACTACGAAGATCTAAACGAGCTAAAACAACTTTTGGATCTTAATCTGGAAGAACTTAAGCAATATTGGCAAAAAATTAACCCTCTTTATGGTCAGAGAAAAAAAGCTTTTGAGTCTATTTATTCTGCTAAACTGGCTTTGTCAAATAAAAAATTTCCTAAAATGCTATTTAACATAGTGGTGCATCCTGGAAATATTGATGTCATTTACGAAATGATAAAATTATTGTCTGTTAAATTTCCAAGTGTTTTAATTAATCCATATCCTGCTCAATCTTCTTTTTCTTTTTCCAGTTTAGCTTGGAAAATAGAACATTTACCCAAAATCGAAAAATTTGTTGATTTTATGCTAGATAAACAATTTAGAAGAATCAAAAATAATTTTCCTGCTGTAGCTAGATTGCTATATTGGCTGGCATTAAAAAGCATTTTTGAAACAAAATTACGTGATACCGATAAACTGGCTATGCTGTCCGGATATGATATTTGGAAATGTTACAAACAAGCAGGAGCTGGTAGATATTTACAAGCTTCTTTGGCTGATAAAAGATCTAAAAAGCCATTCCGTGTTGGAGCTCATCCAGGTTGTTTTTGGAATCATGAGACAGTTACTGATAACAAACATCAGTTATGGAACATGACACCTGAAGAAATAAGCCTATATTTATTAGATCATAAAACTAAGTTACCCGCCAAAAGCGAAAATCCTTGTCCTGGGTGTATTATGCCTAGGTTGATGTTTGACGGAATTAGTATCGAGCTAGGGCTTGATCATAGACTATTACCAGCATATTTAAAATTACGTAATAAATATTTTAATTTTTAAGGAGGTTTTATGACCAATACAAACATTACAGTTGTGGATCACCCTTTTATAGCTGATTCGCTAACTCATTTACGTAATCAATTTACAGAGATAGCGAAATTCCGCCGTCATAGCGATCAACTTTGTCAATTACTTTTTGCCGAAGCAATCAGGGGTTTAGACTTTACTTTAACCAAAATTTCTACTCCACTTGAAGTTACGGTAGAATCTCCCAAACTTGCTGATGAAGTCATTATTGTGCCTGTACTGCGAGCAGGACTTGCTATGCTATTCGGAGCTATGCATCTACTTCCAAAATCAAAAATTGGATTTATTGGTTTGGAAAGAAACGAAAAAACAGCTATTGCTAGAGAATATTATTGTAAATTACCCAAAATTCGGCCTAATTCCGTAGTAATTATTACTGATCCTATGCTAGCAACTGGCGGATCACTTTTGCATCTGCTACGTAAAATTACTCCCTTTGAACCAAGAGAGGTTCGCATTGTTTGTGTCGTTGCAGCTCCTGAAGGCGTAAAACTAATTAGAGATGAATTCCCCAAAGTCAAGATCTTTGCTGCATCTTTGGATGATCACTTGAACGAAGTTAAATATATCGTACCAGGTATTGGCGATTACGGAGATAGATACTTTGGCACAAGTGTATAAATTGTGAACGTTTTTAACAAAATTCGAACTCATTTTAAGTCAAGTTGTTAGCT
>CAYXFC010000059.1:0-6529 GCA_964464155.1 uncultured Pseudomonadales bacterium | reverse complement strand
AAAAAAACTTCGACAATAATCGGTAGATAAGACCAACTTAAGAGAATGGTTGTTGGTTGTTTATTTTTCTTAAAACTCACAACTAATCCTAAAAAGGCCAGCACTAGAACTCCTAAACCAAAATAGCTTAAATCCCAACTAATCAGTTGATATAAATTATTTTTAATTTGACTAAATGGATTTTGCAAAAACTGGACTGGAGTTAGAAGAAATCCCTGATTTTTACTAGATATTAAATCGTAATTGGAGGAAAATCGCATCACTTGCGATAGACCAATACCTATAAATAGTATTGTTATTAGATAATAAATATACTTAATTTTTCGTGTTTTATTATTAATATTATTAATAATTATTGTTATAACTAGAGCTAAAACATAAAAATAGGCTATAGATTTGGTAAGCAGTGCCACCCCAATGATAAAGCCAATTCCTATTGTTCTAAACCAACTAAGTTTACCCAAAACGCAATAAAGCAATAGAACAGCTAAAAAAAGTAGAAAAGTATCCTTAATTGCCAGCCTGTCATACCAAAGCGCAAACGGTGAAATTAAATAAAGAAAAGCAGTAATTAAACCAACTCTTTTATTCCAAATCTTTTTTCCAATTTTATATAGCAATAACATGGTTGCCATTCCAGATATAACAGATATTATTCTGCCCCACAATAAATAGTGAGCACCGCCTAAGCCGTAAGCTAAACTACATACCCAGATAAAAAAAGGTTGCTGACCATCAGTTAGAGAAATAAATAAATTATGAATAGGGTCATTCCAAATTAACCTGCCCCAATTAAGGTACATTGCCTCGTCGGTAAATATTGGTAAACTATTGATACTTATAAATCGAGAAAATAAATAGCAAAAAATTAAAATTAAAAGAAATATAACTTCACTTTTATTATTAATTATTTTAGTAAAATAGGAGGAATTTATGATTTTTTTTGCCATACAACGAACAGATGAGGTCCCCAGTAAATAAATGGGTATATTGATTTATTTGCCAAATAACGAAACGCTTTATTAATCATTGTCTCATGTTTTTCTTCTATTTCCCAACAACTGGAAACTTTTATCAAATCTCCGTTTAATGATCTTATAAAATCTAATAAAGAACCTAAATATGGTTCTACAGTAGTATCAAAATCGATTTCAAAATTTTGACTATCAGCAATTGGTAACACGTGGCGCCAATTAAGTAGTTGTGAATTTGAACTTCTTATCAGATCATTCCAAAATCCTTGTACAATCCTAATAGTTCTATGCCCTCTAAAACAGGGAGATTTGCGAAATGGCGCGCCATAATTAGGAGCAAGCAAGGCTAAATAAGCGCCCTTTTGAGCAACTCGAATCATTTCTTTAATGACTTTTTCAGGGTTTTGAGTATGTTCAATGGTAAAAGCACTATAAACCAAATCAAATTTATTATCATCAAAGGGTAACTTTTCTCCGTCTGCCTGAATAAATTTATATTGAGGATATTGTAAGATGGCTTTTTTTATTGCTATGGATGATATGTCAACTCCAGTACCCTTGGATTTGTGATCGCAAATAATATCCAACTTTGTACCCTCCCCGCAACCTACTTCTAAAATTGCACCACAATCTTTTGCTATATCTGCAAGCTCTTTTATCTTAGGATAAATATGATCTCTGCTGGCATCACGAGAAATTTGATAATATTTTTCAGTTTTCCAAATATTTTGCATATTTTCAATTTTATTTACTTTCCACAAAAGTTCTCATCAAATCATATATTTTAGCAATTATTTCATAGTGACAACCCCTTTTGGGAAAGTTAATTGCTTGCATCACCTCCGGCAAATCATTATTAGCCATTTCAATGCCCTTAGAATAGATAGTTTTACGCCTACCGAACACATGTTCTTTTTGGGACGATCTGATTAAATGACTTAGATGTAAATACCAAACATCACAATATGCTAAATATTCATCCTGAATATTAATTGGTTGATTTTGATAAAAGTAGCTTTCATTTGGATATGTGCCTTGCAGTTGAAAATTTGCCCTTCTCATTAGCCTAATATTTAAATGTCCTTTCTTACCTAGCAGCTGATATTTACCAAAATTTGGCGGTAAAATATGCCACACATCACCTACACAGTTATGTGTTTGATTTACAACTGCTAATTTATTAACTGATAATTCTTTAGTCAATCGAAGTAGTTTAAATAATTGTTTTTGCGGCCATACTTCATCTCCATCCAAAAGAAAAAACCAGTCTGTTTGTGTTTGCTCAAGTTGTCTTTGTCTCAATTCTTTGATCTCACTTTTATCCTTAATTGACAGTTTATTAAAAATTATATCTATGTCTGGATTTTCTTTTTTAATACTTGCTAACTGTCTCTCAATGATAGCTACTGTATCATCTGTTGATCCCGTATCATAAATGATTACGTGACTAACAAAGGGTAAAACTGATTCCAAGGCATAAGCTACAAATTGGTCCTCGTTTTTTACAATCATGTGTACGGTTACATCAAAAGTGTTCATATTATTTTTCATATCTTCCTACTGCGTCATACCAGCGGATTTTAATCAAATCACTAAATGAGCGAATTATATCTTTTGCTAGATTTACTTTTGTTCGCCGATCATTTTCCCAGATAACAGGTACTTCGACAATTTTATAATTATATTTATTTGCCAAATAAAGAATTTCACTGTCAAATCCCCATCTTTTAATTTTGGATTTTAAAAATACTTTTTTTGCAATATCTTTTTTAAATAATTTAAAACCACAAGTAAAATCTGAGATATCCAAACCTAATATTGTATTTGATAAATTGGTGAATCTTCTTCCTAACCACTCCCTAATATATGATTGATGCCTGTTGATTGTTGCTCCTTGTACTTTCCTAGTTCCGATAATTATATCTGCATTATTTTTAATAAATGGCATAAATAATGGTAGTTCTGTTATGGGTGTTGAAAAATCAACATCAGAAAATAGTATAAGCTCGCTTATTGCATCTTTAACCCCCATTTTAATTGCATAACCTTTTCCTTGATTTTCATTATAAGAGATTACTTTCATTCTCTTAATATCTTTTGTTTTTGCTTGCAATAATTCAAAGGTTTTATCACTGGAGCCATCGTTAATAAATATTATTTCCCAATTTATATGATTTTCTAATAGTTTCTTTAAAAAATTGAATTGTTCAGAAAGTCTCTCGGACTCATTATATAAAGGGATAACTAATGACAGATAACGCGGATAATTAAGAAATTCAATCATATATGAGTTCTATAAGCCTTGATTAATTACTTTATTATATGGTTTTCTTACTACAATAATCAAAGATAATCCAAAAGGAAGCGCAATAAACCTAAGCAATAATCTCTCAAATGCGGCATACATATTCATGATTGGTACTGTGATTGTTGCAAAAGGAGTTGTTTTGAAATCTGAGTCACCAGTTTTATTAAATAATTTTTTTATTTTTCTAACAAATACAGTAGGAATTAAAAATAAGCAAAAGTAATAACTTGCGAATGTTAATTGCCAATCTAATTTTTGTATTTTTTTCTTAAGTTCTGACATCGAATACCTACGTTGATGCCCAAGCATTTCATCCCAATAGTTATATAACCACTGATAAGCTGGAACTGTTATAACGGCTGTCCCCCCCCGGCTTTAGTACCCTATTTCTTGTAGAATTTGCTCATCATTAGGAACGTGCTCAAGTAAATCCAAGGCCAGAACTAAATCGTAACTATCATTATTGAAAGGTAATTTGTTTTTTACAAAATCGACCTGATGTGTCGTTATTCCCCTTTTTTTGCTCCACACAACAGCTTCACTTGCTCCATCAACGCCACTAACATCCCAACCATACTGTTTTAATTCCTCTAATATTTTTCCAGTTCCTGATCCAATATCCAAAACACTTCCTTTATTTGTTATATATTTCTTTATCATTTGATGAACAGTAGCCCGCTTATGTTTGTGCCACCAGTGGGTATTTTCAACCTCATATAGCTCTTGATATAAGTCTGTACGCATTTTACCTTGCATATACTTTTTCATTTTTACCTTTTGGTTTTATTATCGATAAGGTAATCAAAATAATAAATACTAATAATGTAGTCATTCTTGAAACTTTGATTATAGCTGGGATTTTATACTCTGCCGCAACTTCGTGAACTCCTTTCGATAATGGAACCCACACACCATTCCCTTTTTCAAACTCACTAATCTTCTTTCCGTTTACATTAATACTCCATCCAGGAAAATAAAGTCTTTTAATGAACAATCTCCCGGGTTCATACATTTCCACCCTAGCTTGAGTCATATACAACTCTCTTTTAAAATCAATAATTCTCCCATTTTCAATAGTTACTTTTTCAACGCTCAAACCAGACGCATGCAACTTATCATATGTCGGATAGTCAAAATAGCTAGGTAGGAACTCGCCAGAACCATCATAACTACCATGATAATTTTTTAATTCAGTAACTGTGATATTTTTTTGTCTAGCTAGTAAATGATGCCTATTACCAACTAAGGCTAGTAATGTTAAAAATACTGCTAAATTTTATTTTTGATGATTTTTTTTTAATTTTAGCTACCAATATTCCAGCTAAAACAGCAGTTTCTATCATAATAATGGCTAAAATTCGATATGGGAATTGAATATTAATTAACAACGGAATATGTCCCCAAGCCCATCTTGAAATTGGAAACAACATAAAAACAGATAATAATAAAAGTCCAAACCAAAATAGCAGATTCCAATTTATAGATCTACGTTTAGATTTTGTAAAATCTATAATAATGACACTTAAGGAAATCAGAATAATAATTAAATTAGCCCATCCGATTTGAAAAGACATTATTAGGTTTTGACCGCCAATTATTGACCCACCTTCCCATTTGGAGCGCAACAATGACAATGGCGGTGGGAAAACTAAGTCATCTACAACTATTTTGCTGTTATGTAAAAGTGGAGTGAATATTAGAGCAGGCAATGTATAAAAAGCGGCTAGTAAAATTCCCGTAATTATTATCAATATCTGTTTAACTAACTGACTAATATTCATAGCCTGGATATAGGTAATCAAGATATAACCAATGTAGATAAATACTGAAAGGAAAGCTAAACTATTGTGCGAATAAATTAACAGCGCAAAGCTAACGGCTCCAGCCAAAATTGCTAATCTTTTGGTAGTTTTATCTAAAAATATTAGAACTAGAGGAAAAAACATAAAAAAATATATTTCGCCAATAGTGCCTCTAATAAATGTGGCTAAAAAATGATAAGGGGTCCAAACATAGATTATCGAACCTACACCTCCAGCTATTTTACCAAACTTATTTTTGGCCCAAATATAAAAAAATAAACCCGATAATGGTCCTGGAATAAACATCATTATTTTTTGCGCCATGGGTAAGCTCAATCCAATTTTCAATAAAACTACCGCAGTATAATATGGCACACCATAAATTATCGAAAAAATAGGCACTCCAAATCCATCTAGTCCATCCGCAATCCATGTAGGTAACCAATTACCTAAATCTATTTCTTTTTTCAAAGCTAGAATCCGCCATAAATGAAAAGAAAAATCATGTCCATCGACAAAAGTAACTGTAAATATATTGATAAATGGATAAATCCATAAAAATAATAAGCTTAAATTATATAAAATATTAATTGGTTTAGATCTTACTTTAAGTAACTTAAACATATTTTGATTTGACTTGGGAGATATTATCCAAAAACTTAACACTTTCAATAAATATAAATGGCAAGACAATTACCAGCAAATTGGGTGCAATAGCTCCTAAACTCAAAATAAATAGATATCCCAAAACCCACAATTGCACAAAATTGGGACGTAATTTTTGCCTAAAGCTTTGCCATAGTGAAAATATAAAAGCTATAAAACTTAGTGGCCAACTGATATTCCATTCTTCAAAACTAATAGTTTTCTGATATTCTAATGCCCACCAGGTTTTTATTTTACCTAATATTAGTACCAAATAAATACCTCCATTACCCAAACTGTCTTTTTTACCTAAAAACCAAATTAATTTATTTTTTTTGACCGCCAAAATATAACTAATTGATGCAAGAATTAAAAAGATCAGTTGTGGTAAATCTAACATTACTGTTTTGGCTAAATTTAAGAAAATATCGTTACTGATAAATAATAACACTTCTGGATAAATTAAAAATTCTTTGATTAAATATATTTTGGCAAGCCAGATAAATAAGATTAGGCTTGTTATAACAAAAGCTAAGCTAATCAAGCGCGGTTTATCAGTCAACATTAGCCCCAATCCATATAAATATTTCCCAAGCGGTGGATGTTCAAAATTAATAGAAACAGGATCTCCAGTTTTGACATACTGCGAAGCCGCTAATACATAAACTTGTTCATCACCAATAATTATCGGAGAACCTTGGCCCATCACATATTGAGACTGGCTATAACGCCATGATAATTCGTCCAAATTAATTGATTCATTAAGACAAATATTTACAGATGAAAAAATAAACCTATGG
>CAYXFC010000058.1:0-6653 GCA_964464155.1 uncultured Pseudomonadales bacterium | reverse complement strand
AAACAATTATTAACAAAATTATTGGTAATTGGTATTTTTTTAGTATATTGTAAAGATTTGAAATTGAAAATTGATATTTATCCATTGCTTAATTATACTTAACCTAAAGTTTTTTGCTAATAAACAATAAATGCATATGGAAAATATTCTAATTACAGGTGGTGCGGGCCTTATTGGTTCACATTTGATTGAAGATTTACTCAATGATGATTTTGATATTACCTGTGTGGATAATTTTATTACAGGTCAGAAAAAAAATATTGAACCTTTTTTAAGCAATTCCAAATTCCATTTTATTCAGGCTGACGCTAGCCAAAATCCCCTAAACTTTCTTAGTAATGAAAGTAATTTTCAATATATTTTTCATCTAGCTTCACCAGCTTCTCCAGTTGGCTACACCCAACATCCAATAGAAACATATCAAGTTAACTCGTTTGGCACACATCATCTTTTGGAATACGCCAGAAAACAGAATGCTAGAATCCTTTTTTCCTCAACTTCTGAAGTTTATGGAGATCCCCAAATTCACCCTCAGCCTGAAACTTATTGGGGCAATGTTAATCCCAATGGTCCCAGATCCTGCTATGATGAGTCCAAAAGATTTGGCGAGATGGCATGTATGACTTTTCACCGTCAATTTAATCTTGACACTAGAATTATTAGAATTTTTAATACTTATGGCCCCCGTAATGACCCCAATGATGGACGAGTCGTTCCTAACTTTATTATGCAAGCTTTGAAAAATGAACCCTTAACTATTTATGGTGATGGCTCCCAAACTCGCAGTTTTTGTTATGTCAAAGATTTGGTAGAAGGTATCAAAAAAATGATGTTTACGCAAAATTTAGCTGGAGAAGTAATAAATCTAGGTAATCCAGGCGAATTTACTATGCTAGAATTAGCTAAAATTGTTATTGAACTAACTGGATCTTCATCACAAATTATTTATAAAGGCCTACCCCCAGATGATCCCAAACAAAGAAGACCGGATATTAACAAAGCCAAAGAAAAGCTTAATTGGGAACCTACAACGCCGTTAAGGGATGGATTAATTCCTACTATCGCCTATTTCAAACAATTAATTTAGCTTTCGATAAAATTTTTTTCATTTTCTACCTGATAAAATATTATCCCAATCAGAATTAAAATACTGACAAATCCAATATAACTTTCCATCACAAACCTAGAAAATATCCAATAAGTAAATAAAAATAAACTATAACCTAAAGTCAGCAAACTAATACTTGGTTTCTTTTTAAGCCATAATAACAATATGGAGAGTAACGGAATTGCAAAAAGAATTTGTAATATCCAAAATGGAAAATATGCCTGAGGGCTAGCGATTAATCCTAGTCTAAGAAACAACATCGAAGCGCCAATGCCAGAAATTGGATAGCTTGTTGGCAACCCACCGCCTGGATATAGGTAAATATCTTGGAAAAAGCTTCTAAAGTCCCAAACAATAAATGGCATAAACAATGCAACTGTAACTACAAAAAATGGCCAGGTTTTTGATATAACATTTAAAATAATTGAGGTGTATTTTGAATTAAAATTTTTGACCGTTACCTTGTTTGAGACCCGACTAAATGTCGAGTCGAGTTTGGTAAGGGGAAAAAATTTAGATTTAAAAGACTCTCTAGGCTTTACAGTTAAATAAATGTAGTAGAAATAAAATGGCAGCATAAGCCAGCTCGATTGTTTGCTCACAAACCCTAAACCGAAGAATAGAGCTGACCATAAAAAACGTTTTGTGTGTAAAAAATATAATGATACAAATAGTAAGCTAAACACAAATATGTCGTTACGTCCTTCTAAAAAATAGTGAATAAAAGCTGGGTTGAAAATAAATAGCGTTAAAGCAATGATTTTCTTTTCTGTGTTTTTTATTAATTTTGCTATTAAAAATACACAAGTTATTAATGAAATCAAATGCACCATTCGTTCATCAAAGAAACCAAAAAGTAAATTGGCAGGTATCGAAGCTACTGCTGAGAATAAAACATAAAAAGGCAGAGTCACAAAATGATATAGCGAAACACTCAATTCTTTGCTACTAAACCAAGGTTCAAGTGGAGTGCCGACATAGGTTTCGCTGTAGGGATTTTTGCCTTGCAAAATATATTTAACCCCTTCTTCCAATTGAATTACATTATCATAAACTGGATAACTATTCCCCATTTGGTGGCGCAAGTTAACCGCATTGTAAAAAGTTTTGCCCACTGTTATCAGACATATTAGACTAAAAATTATCAGCTTCCATCGATTGATCCATTTGGAATTATTAGTAAAGTAAGCTTTTTGGATACTTAAAAGTCCATATCCAATCAATAGAAAAAAAAGTAATGGAAATAAATTGCGCTCAAAGGTACTCGCTTGTACTATCAAATAGCCCTGGGTATAAAAAAAGCTTAATATAAATAGTAAGAGAAAATCTAAAAATTTTATCATAATTTACATAGGCAGCTAATCATTTATATGATACCATCTCATTGTATGTCTAAACAAACTATTCTACTTACTGGAGCAGCTGGTTTTATTGGATCAACACTGCTTGAAAAAATCATTGATAAATATAGTATTGTTGCCGTTGACGATTTTAATGATTTTTATAATCCCAATTTGAAACAAGAAAATATCGATCCCTTTTTAAGTCACAAAAACATCACACTATACAAAATAGATATTACAAATTTCCAGGACTTAGCTCAAATTTTTCAAAACCACCACATTGATAAAATAGTCCACTTGGCAGCTAGAGCTGGAATTCGCCCCTCTATCCAAAACCCACTCATTTATCAGCAGGTTAATGTAGGGGGTACACTTAATTTATTAGAACTAGCCAAATTACATGCTATTAGGCATTTTATCTATGCCTCTAGTTCTTCCGTTTATGGCAATCAAACAAAAATTCCATTCTCAGAAATTGATCCAGTTAATGAACCAATATCCCCTTATGCTGCTTCTAAAAAGTCAGCAGAAATGTTTTGCCATGTCTATGCTAATTTATATAAAATTAAAACGACCTGTTTAAGATTTTTTACTGTATATGGACCAAAGGGACGTCCTGACATGGCACCATATTTATTTACCAAAGCAATAATAAACGGCGATACTATTAAGCAGTTTGGTGATGGCTCAACTAAGCGAGATTATACTTATATTGATGATATTGTAGAGGGAGTAGCAAAAGCTATTGAAAAACCATTCGATTTTGAAATTATTAATCTTGGCAATAACAAACCAGTAAGCTTAAAAGAGTTCATTGCAACTATTGAAAAAGTAAGCGACAAAAAGGCAAATATCCAAGTTTTACCTATGCAAGCTGGTGATGTAGAAAAAACCTATGCAGATATTAGCAAAGCTAAGAAACTGCTTGATTGGGAACCACAAACCGACTTAGAGACTGGGCTGAAAATATTTATTGAGTGGTATAAAAATAGCCATACAGAGTAATACTATTTAATCTAGCAAAAACTATGCAAACTACAATTATTAAACCTCAAAAAGGTTTTGCATCACTGAATATTGGGGAAATAATCAAATATCGTGAGCTTTTTATTACTCTAGTCTCAAGAGATATTAAAGTCAGATATAAACAAACAGTTATTGGTGGATTATGGGCAATTATCCAACCTCTTTCTACAATGGTTTTGTTTTCATTCTTTTTTGGCAAAATTGCTAAGATTCCATCCGACGGAATACCATATCCCATATTTTCTTACGCAGGGCTACTCTTATGGACATACTTTTCTGGAGCAGTCAATACAGCAAGTAACAGCATAGCAAGTAATGTAGGATTAATTACGAAAGTGTACTTCCCTAGGCCAATTATTCCTCTGGCTGCAACTATGGTAGGTTTAATAGATTATGCTATAGCACTAGTAATTTTGATAGGACTTATGACGGTGTATGGATATAGACCCACAGTAAATATTCTACTTTTGCCGCTTATTCTTTTTTTGACCTGGATGTTCTCAGCTGGTATTAGCTTATGGTTTTCAGCAACAAACGTTTTATTCCGTGATATGAGAATTATCCTTAGCTTTATTATGCAATTATGGATCTATGCAACCCCCGTTATCTACCCACTTTCAGTCGCTGGACAATTTAAATGGATTGTAACTCTTAATCCGTTGACTGGCTTGATTGAAGCTCATCGTTCAATGTTTTTGGGTACTCCCATGGTTAGCTTTGGTATTCTTATGTACTCTGCTTTAATTGCTTTTATAGTTTTTTGGACTGGAATGGTTTATTTTAAATCAGTTGAAAGGCGTTTTGCCGACGAAATTTAACCTATGTCAGAACCTGTCATCAAAGTCGAACATATCAGTAAAAAATATATCATTAGTCACAATGAAAAAGTAACTACGTTTACTGAAGCGCTTTCAAATCTTTCCTCACTGCCCAAACGAATTCTCCACCGTAACCAAATCAGCGAAGACTTTTGGGCATTGAACGACATTTCTTTTGAAGTTAAGCAAGGTGATGTAGTTGGCGTCATTGGACGCAACGGTTCTGGAAAATCTACACTACTCAAAATTCTTTCCCGTATAGTTGAACCTACTAAAGGTAAAGTTATTCTAAGGGGTCGAACAACGTCACTTTTAGAAGTTGGAACAGGATTTAACGCAGAACTAACTGGTAGAGAAAATATATACATCAATGGCTCAATACTCGGTATGACAAGAAGGGAAATCGATAAGCATTTTGATGAAATTGTAGATTTTTCTGGTGTGGAAAAATTTATAGATACTCCAGTTAAAAGATATTCTTCTGGAATGTATGTACGCCTTGCTTTTGCTGTTGCTGCACACTTGGAATCAGAAATTATGCTAGTTGATGAAGTTTTGGCAGTAGGTGACGCTGAGTTTCAGAAAAAGTGCATAGGGGTAATGAATAATCTAGCTAGAAGCGGAAGAACACTACTATTTGTTAGTCATAATGCAAGTGCGATATCTCAATTATGCTCAAGTGCAATTTATTTACAACAAGGATCTATCGTAGCCCAAGGTAAAACCCAAAAAATTCTCAATCGGTACCTTGCTTATAACACCTCAAAAACAACTACCCTATTTTCACAGTTGGAAAATAAATCAAAAGAGGTTAATTTACGAAAAGTATATGTAAATAATAGCCAACTTAAAGATGAAAATTTATTTTATTACAACCAACCGATACCAGTAAGTGTTGAATACGAGGTAAACAGAGCCATTGATAATGTCAGTGTTTGGGTTGGCATACAATCTAGTGATGGTAGTATGATCTTTACTACCGTTGACTGCGACTTAAATCCAAAACTGTTATTAAACAGATCTATTGGCTATTATAAAACAATAGTCTCAATTCCTCAGAAATATCTTAATATTGGAGATTATTCAATTATCGTAGGAATAGTCCACAATGATCCACTTATCGTTTTTGATAGAGTTGAAGCTTTGGGTATTATCGTAAGCCCAGAACCAAAACCAGAACATATTTTATTTAAAGACGGGCCTAGAAAGGGGTACGTTCAACCACTTTTAGAATGGTCTACTTATTAATAGTATGAAGAATATTCCTTTTTTAGGTTTTATCCCTGCAAAGAAAAACTCTAAGCGTTTACCTAATAAGCATCATAAATTACTTTGTGGCATCCCGATAGTACAACATACACTCCAAGCCGCAAAAGATGCTCTCCTTTTAGATGATATTTTTATATCTACAGATGATAAAAAAATTGTTCAATATGCAGAAAATATTGGTATTGTAGTCGGTAGCTTAAGACCTCAAAACATCGCAAAAGATACAACTCCGATTCTTGACGTAATAAAGTACTCTGTTGAAAAATTAGAAAATAAAGGAAATAAAGTTAGTAATATAGTACTTTTACAACCCACGTCTCCTCTTAGAAATGCCAATCATATTGATCAGGCTATACAATATTACAAAGAAACCAACGCTGATACTTTATCATCAGTGTCACTAGACAAAAATTACCCTTGGTTATGGAAATTGAGCGCTGATAGAATAATTCCACTGTGTTCATATGAAGAGATGGCTAAACAGAGACACGAGAATCCAATAGTCTATGCTGAAAACGGAGCGATATTTATTTTCAATAGAAAATTATTAGACAAAAATACAATTTATGGTAATAAAGTTGTCCCTTTTATCCTAGATGTAAAATCATCAGTTGATATTGATACAGAGGAGGATTTTAAATTTGCTCAGTTTCTAGCAGAAAAATAATATGAAGCGCAAAATATTAGCTATTACAGGATCTCGATCAGATTACAGCATTATGGTTCCTGTGTATAAAGCAATTAAAGAATCAAATATTTTAGCGCTGGATCTAGTTATAACTGGTATGCATTTTTTACCTGCATTTTCATTGGGTGTTAATGAAATTGCTAGACAAAAATTTGCTACATTACATCCCCTTGATCCTCACCCTCACTTAAGCATGACAGCTATGAGTGCATATTTATTAAAAGAGTTAGATTATCTTTTTGAAAATTTGCATCCAGATATTGTACTCATTCAAGGAGATAGGTATGAAATGTTACCTCTAGCCATGACTGCTGCCTATCGCAATATTCCAATCGTGCATATGTCGGGAGGTGATTATAGTGGATCAATAGATGATTCCATGCGTAATGCAATCCCAAGCT
>CAYXFC010000057.1:0-6654 GCA_964464155.1 uncultured Pseudomonadales bacterium | reverse complement strand
ACCACTTCCACCACTTGACTTATTAGCTCTTCAAAAATCTTCATACGAAGAATTCATCCAAACTGGTATTACTGAAAGACTTAAAGAAATTTCACCAATTGATGATTTTACAGGTAAAAACTGGGCCTTATCATTTGGCAAACACAATTTGGGTGAGGCTAAATTAACTCCAGAACAAGCTCGCGAAAAAGGCTTAAATTATGAGGCTCCCCTTAGAGCTGAAGCAACACTATTAAATAAAAAAACCGGAGAAACCGTAAATCAAGAAGTTTTTCTAGGAGATATTCCGGTTATGACACCAGCAGGAACTTTTGTAATTAATGGAGTTGATAGAGCTGTAGTTTCTCAATTGGTTCGCAGTCCAGGAGTTTTCTTTTCTGGAGCTGTTGAGCCAGTTTCTGGTGTAATGTTGTATCAGGCAGAATTGCGTCCCCTACGTGGTTCTTGGCTAGAATTTGGAATCTCCAGACATGGAGTAGTTTCAGTTAAGATTGATCGTCATCGCAAATTACCAGTTACAACTTTACTTAGAGCCATTGGTTTAGCAACTGACGAAGTCATTATAGAAACTTTCAAAGATGTAGATACTAATAGTGAAAAGTCATACATAAAAGCAACACTTGATAAAGATAGCTGTAAAACTGCCGAAGAAGCTCTAATTGAAGTTTATGAAAAAATGCGTCCAGGAGAACCAGCTGTTTTGGAAAATGCCAGACAACTATTACATGGAATGTTTTTTGATTACCGTCGTTATGATCTGGGTCGGGTTGGGCGTTATAAACTAAATAAGAGATTACATTTAGACATTGAAAATATTGAAGCTAATCACGTATTGCGAGTCGAAGACATAGTAGCTACTGTTGCCTATTTAATCAAACTGCAAAATGGACAAGGCAAAGTCGATGATATTGATCATTTATCTAATCGTCGGGTGCGCCGAGTTGGTGAATTAGTATCTCAAGTAGCGTTTAGGGTGGGATTACTTAGACTAGAAAGATCCATTCGGGAAAAAATGTCTTTGGCCAAATCTGATATGTTAATTACGCCAAGCACTTTGGTTAATCCTAGACCATTGGTAGCAGCAATATCTGAATTTTTCCGTCGCAATCGACTTTCAACTATTTTAGATCAAACCAATCCATTATCTGAGATTGATAACTTACGCCGTTTATCGGTTATGGGCTCAGGTGGAGTCACTCGCGAACGCGCATCATTTTCTATGCGGGATATTAATCATTCTCAGTATTCCAAAATTGATCCGGTCAGATCTCCCGAAGGACCTAATATCGGTTTGGTAACTTATTTATCTTTATATGCTCGGATTAATGATTATGGTTTTTTGGAAGCACCCTATCGTAAAGTAGTTTCCGAAAAACATGGTAGCAAAACCAAGATGAAAATTACTAATGAAATTATTTATATCTCTGCAGATGAAGAAGAAGATTATTACATTACTCATGCTGAGGTGAATATTGATAAAGATGGCTACATTACTGATCAATGGGTAGGAGCTAGATATAATGGTGAATTTATCGAAACTGATGTGACTTCAGTTCAATTAATCGATATTGCATCTCGTCAAGTGGTAGGAACTTCAGCTTCTCTTATCCCCTTTTTAGCTCATGATGAAGCTATTCGGGCATTAATGGGAACTCATATGCAATGTCAGGCTGTACCTCTAGTTAATCCAATTGCTCCAATTGTTGGAACTGGCATGGAATCAGCAGTTGCTTTGGCTATGCAAAGAGTTATCAAGGCTGATTTTACTGGAACTGTATCTTATGCAGATGCTAGCCGAATTGAACTTACTGTGTCAGATTCCGATTTGAAAAAAGTAAAAGAAAATAGAGAAGCATACCCCTACATAACTCGGGTAAAAGATAATAATTTGATATATAAATTAGTTAAATTTGCTCGTTCTCCTCAGAGTACCTGTTACTCTCAAACTACCAATGTGTTCCAAGGTCAAAAAATTAAAAAAGATGACATTTTAATTGATGGTCCCGCATGCGATCAGGGAGAGTTAGCTTTAGGTAAAAACTTATTAATTGCTTATGGAGCATTTGATGGTCATGGTTACGAAGATGGTATTGTTATTTCCGACAGATTAGTTAAGGATGATAGTTTAACTTCAATTCATATCAGTCAACACATGGTTCAAGTTATGGATACCAAATTGGGACCAGAAGAGATTACTAGAGATATTCCTAATGTGGGTGAAACAGACTTGGCACACCTTGGAGAAGATGGGATTGTAGCCATTGGTTCTAATGTAGGTTCTGGAGATATTTTGGTAGGTAAAATTGCTCCCAAAGGAGAAACAGAATTGACTGCTGAAGAAAGACTTTTAAGAGCCATTTTTGGTGAAAAAGCTCGTGAAGTTAGAGATACTTCACTTAGAATGCCACATGGAGAACATGGCACAATAATTGCTACTCATATACTTGATCGTGATGAGGGGGATGAATTGGATCCAGGAGTAATCAAAGAGATTCGAATTTTAGTAGCTCAGATGAGAAAAGTTGTTATCGGAGATAAATTGGCTGGTAGACATGGTAATAAAGGAGTTATTTCCAAGATCGTTCCTACTGCTGATATGCCTTATCTAGCTGATGGGACTCCAGTAGATATTATCATTTCACCTCTTTCAGTTTTAGCTCGTATGAATTTGGGACAATTACTTGAGGCTCAAATTGGTTGGGCAGCTAAAAAACTAAACTATCGTGTAGCCTTGCCAGTTTTTGAACATATATCAGAAAAATATATTTCAGAACAAATGGAAAAGGCTGGATTGCCAGTTAATAGTAAAGTTCAACTTTATGATGGTAGAACTGGAGAACCATTTGCTAGCGAGACTATGGTGGGTATTGGTTATATTATGAAACTGGCTCACATGGTTGAGGATAAGATGCATGCTCGTTCAACTGGACCATATTCATTAGTCACACAACAACCTTTGGGTGGAAAAGCCCAAATGGGAGGTCAGAGACTGGGAGAAATGGAAGTTTGGGCATTGGAAGCACATCGCGCAGCTCACGTATTACAAGAAATGCTAACTATTAAATCAGATGATGTAGTTGGTAGATCCAAAGCTTTTGAGGCAATTGTCAAAGGGACTGATTTACCACAATCAACTGTACCTGAATCATTTAATGTTTTAGTGAAAGAATTAAACAGTTTGTCATTTAATGTTATACCCGGTGGCAAAATGGAAGTTGAAGCAGAAGATGAAGAAGTAGCCACTTTAGCACCTGGTGAAGATATTGCAGTCTTAGCTTCGACATCAACCAGTGATGATAGTACGGTTTCTGATGATAGTTCTGATAGTAATGAAGATAATAAAAATGACGATGATATCGATGAATCACAAGATTTAGATGAAATAAAAGGACCCGATGAAACTTCACTTTCTGAAAGTGATTCATCAAATGAGGAAGGAGGCAATGAATAGGATTATTAATAAATGAATATTCATAAAAATATATGAAAAATTTAGTCGACTTTAATACGCTTACCATAAAAATTGCCTCGCCAGAGGATATTGCTTCTTGGTCTCATGGTGAAGTTACCAAACCGGAAACTATCAATTACCGGACACTTAAACCTGAAAAAGATGGTTTATTTTGCGAAAAAATCTTTGGGCCAACTAAAGATTGGGAATGTTATTGCGGTAAATATAAAAGAATCCGATACAAAGGCATTATTTGTGATAAGTGTGGAGTGGAAGTTACTAATTCCAGAGTTCGTCGTGAGCGTATGGGACATCTTAAGCTAGCTTGTCCTGTGGCTCATATCTGGTTTTTCAAAGGAGCTCCGTCTAAAATATCATTACTTTTGGATATTTCACCCAGAGCTTTATCTGGCGTCATTTATTTTGCTCGTTATGTAGTTTTGACAGTCAATGATGATCAACGCAAACAAGTTATTGATCAATTGGATGTCAAACTTGATGAAGTAAAACAGGATTTGGAGAAGCAATTTGAAGAAAAAATTGCACTTGCAACTGAACAAGGGGATAAGAAACAAGAAGAAATCAAAGGTAAAATTAAAGGAAAAGATCAACAAAAAATTGCTTTGGAAGAAGCTGCTATCAAAACTAAGCGCGAAATTTCTAGACTTAAAGAAAACTTACAATCTGAAATCGAAACAGCCGGTGAAGTTTATAAAACTGTAACTGCTTTGGTTAAAAAAATTGCAGTTAAGACCGTCTTATCAGAAGATGAATATCTTAAATTAGTTGATTATCAGGCAGATACTTTTATGGAAGTGGGTATGGGTGCTGAGTCAGTATTAAGACTCTTAAAAGAATTAGATTTAGAAAAAGAAGCATCACAGCTGCGTCAAATTACCCGTGAAGCAAAAGGTCAAAAAAGAATTAAGGCTATTAAACACTTACGTATCGTTGAGGGTTTGCGTAAAGCAGGTATTGATCCTTCTTGGATGATAATGATTATTTGTCCTGTAATTCCACCAGATTTACGTCCTATGGTTCAGCTTTCTGGAGGCCGTTTTGCCACTTCTGATTTGAATGATCTGTATCGTAGGGTTATTAATCGCAATAATCGTCTAAAGCACCTAATTAATCTTGGGGCACCAGAAATTATTTTACGCAATGAAAAACGGATGTTACAAGAAGCTGTTGATACTCTAATTGATGCCTCTCAAGCTCGTCAATCAGCTAGACGCAGAGGTACCAAAGAGTTGAAATCACTTTCAGAAATGCTAAAAGGTAAACAGGGTCGTTTTCGTCAAAATTTATTAGGTAAAAGAGTAGATTATTCTGGCCGTTCTGTTATTGTTGTTGGTCCCGAACTTTCTCTTAATCAGTGTGGTTTACCTAAAGATATGGCATTGGAAATGTTTAAACCATTTGTATTGCGTGAATTAATTTTTAGAGGTTTGGCTCCAAATGTCAAATCAGCTAAACATGTTTTGGAACGACGTCCACCAGAAGTTTACGACATCTTGGAAGAAATTACCAAAGATCATCCAGTACTGCTAAATCGTGCTCCGACTTTACATAAACTAGGAATTCAAGCATTTTATCCCGTACTGATTGAAGGGAATGCTATTCGTTTACATCCTTCAGTTTGTTCCGGATATAACGCTGACTTTGACGGTGATCAAATGGCAGTACACGTACCTCTTGCAAAAGAGGCCAGAGATGAAGCCATTAGACTTATGATGCCTGAGAAAAACTTACTTAAACCCGCTGATGGTTCTCCAATTACTATTCCTAATAAAAACATGGTATTAGGTATCTATTTCTTAACTACATTTGAACCTGGAGTTGAAGCAAGCAAAACCATTTTTTCATCAACTCTTGAAGCTAATACTGCTTATTTAACTGATAAGATTAAGTTGCGCCAACCCATTAAGGTTTTAATTGACAACAAAATTATAGATACATCACTAGGAAGGATTTGGTTTAACGAAATATTACCAAACGATATGGACTTTGTTAATAAACCAATTAATGCCGGGGAACTTAAAGCAATGATGAGTGATGCTATGCATCGATATGATTATGCTCAAATGATGTCTATGATTGATAATGTCAAAGCTTTAGGGTTTAAGGCAGAGACTTTATCTGGTTTATCAGTGTCTGTACAGGATTGTACGATTGTTGATGGTAAAGATAAGGTAATAGGACAGGCAAATAAAAAAGCAGAAGAAATTGATTCTAACTATAAACTAGGTTTAATAACTAGAGAGGAAAAGAAACGTTTATCAATCGATTTATGGTTGGAAACATCCGATGATTTAGCCGGTAAAACCTGGGATGCTTTTAAAGATACTAATCCAGTTAAAATAATGATTAATTCTGGAGGTACAAGAGCTTCCAAAGATCAGGTCAAACAGTTGGCTGCTATGAGAGGTTTGTCAGTAGATCCACTGGGTAAAATTGTGGAATTGCCAACCAAATCTAATTTCCGTGAGGGTTTATCTATTTTTGAATATGTGACTGCCGCTAGAGGATCACGTAAGGGATTAACTGATTCAGCTGTTAAGACGGCTAATGCTGGTTATTTAACTCGTCGTTTGGTAGACGTTTCCCATGAAGTGATAATTAGAACAGAAGATTGTGGAACTGATAATTTTATTGAAATTATAAGAGAGGAATCTAGAGAAAAATCGTTTGTAGCAAGAATTTTGGGCAGAGTAGTTGCTAAAGACCTTAAACATCCCAAAACAGCAAAGATCATCGTTGCTAAAGGTGAAGTAATTAATGAAATTATAGCTAATGAAATTGCCCAAGCTGAGATTAAAAAAGTTCCGATTTATTCACCTTTAACCTGTATTGCTTCTCACGGATTGTGTCAAAAATGTTATGGCTGGGATTTCTCAACCAAAAAAACTGCTGTTATAGGTGCTCCTGTGGGAGTAGTTGCTGCTCAATCTATCGGAGAGCCTGGTACTCAGCTTACTATGCGGGTAAAACATACCGGAGGAGTTGTGATGCAAGACGTGACTCAGGGATTACCTAGAGTAGAAGAATTATTTGAACTAAGAATACCCAAATATTTATCTCCAATTTCTGAAATTGCTGGTAAAGTAGCTATTGATGAAACCGAGACAGGTTATTCAATTACTGTGACTAACGATCAAGAAAAACCGGTTGATGAGAGGAATTATGTTGTATCTTTAACCAGT
>CAYXFC010000056.1:0-6702 GCA_964464155.1 uncultured Pseudomonadales bacterium | reverse complement strand
TCAGGATTTATTATTTTAATCTTGTTTGCAATACTAGCATTAATCTTTGGATACAAAAAGTATATATAGTATAAATAATGAATAAAATTTATGAATCTTATTTTTTTAACTGGAGAAATAGCATGTATTTCATGATTTTTTTTTAATTCTTTAGCAATTCTTAACATTATTTGCTTTGCACCCCCATCTGCTAGATTGCTATAGACAACAATTTTCATATTATGATTTAATTATATTGTTAATAATTTTTAATTAAATATGCAAATTAAAAAAATATCTTTGTTAGTATTATTTTTAAGTTTATTCTTTTCTAAATCAGCATTTGCGATTACTCCATTTTTTGAGCAATTTAATAATAACTATAGTTATACAAATGTTTGGACAGTAAATAACTATTTAAATAGAGGGACCATATCGTTTTCAGAGTTTCCTGATAATATAACTTTAAGATCTAATTCATATAATTTCCCTTATATTTACTCTAATGATATTTTTCCGCCTAGTGGAAACTTTGATGTATCATTTGAATTTCAATACTATCAAAGTGGGGATCAATTTGGAGATGGAATTGTTCTAAGTGATAATGTTCCCTCTTTTTTATCTAAACCTACTTATCAAAATACAATAGTACAAGTGTGGCAAGATGGTACAAATCATTTGAACTATGCTGCTACTTTATGTCCAGAATCAACACCCACATGCTCTCTCACTGGAGGATACTATATTATATATAAAACAGACAACGCAGATAATCTAAAACATAAGATAAACATTAAGTATTATAATAATCAATATTATTATTTTGTAGATAATTTTTTAATATATAAATCTATTATTACTACCAGGAGACCAAATGCAATATGGTTTGGTAACCCAGTTACAGTTGGAAGCGCTCCTGGTTGGTATGACTTCTCAATTGACTACATAAAAGTTACTAAACTTCCAGACAAAGTAATTGATGTGCCCTTCTTTTCTCAAGTTGATCAATCTTGGAAGGATGAGGAATATGACCACTCAATTTTACATGGTTATAATTACACCATAGGGAGTTCGGGATGTTTAATTAGCTCAGCTGCTATGGTTTTAAGTAAATGGGGTTATACATTTGACAATAGTCTAAATACCACAAATCCATTTAATTTAAATACTTTTTTTAAGGATACAAAAAATTTTAACAACAAAACAGCTTTATTTTGGTCTGGCATCACAGAATTTCAAACCCAAACTAAAAAAGCTAATGCCTTCTTATACTCTAAATTACCCAGTTTTGAATTAAAAACAACATCTTATAATATTGATACTCTAAAGTCAGATATCGATAATGGTTATCCAGATATTGTTGAAGTAATACAAGACGATCAAGGGACTACTAATCAAAAAGATGATGACTTACATTTTGTGGTAGCCAAGGGATATGATGATAATAATATTTATATTCACGATCCATTATTAAAATCAGCATCAGATTCTGCAACTTTACAAGATTTGTATCCCAACAAAGAATACCGCCGAATGATTAGGCTAGTACCATCACAAACGGATCAAAGTTACATTTGGCTGCATTTGCTTTCTAACCATGAGGCAATAGTAACTCTTAATGGTCAAAAAACAGGAGTTGATAGTAATAATAATGAGTTTAATGAAATACCCAATGCACTGTATTACGACGAAGGGGGAATTGCAGGAGCTCCGGGATACACAGTATTTGAGCTTCCTCAACCCACATCTGGAGACTACACTCTATCTATTAGTGGTGATAATACATCTAATATTAAATTTAATTTAGCTACCTACAACATCGAATCTTCTCAGGTTCGACACGACGTTGATGAAGTTTCTGACGCAGATGGCATTAATAATTATATTCTTAGTTTTAATCACTTAAGTGAAGTTAATAATTCAACTCTCACTAAAATCATTGATCCTACTCCTACACCCATCCCCAGCCCAACTCCATCTCCAACCATTGTTCCTACACCAATCTCCACTCCTATACCAACTCCGCAACCAGAAATTAATCCTTTTAAAAAATTAAGGAGTTATATTAATTTATCTTATCACAATCATGAAATCAAAACTAAAGTTTATCGAGATTTATTAATCCTAAAAGTTGATTTGGCTGAATTTTTATATCATTTCCGGGCATACCGTGCAACCGAAGCAATGCTTAATTTTATTCAAAGTTCAGTTGCTAAAACACATAAAAACCAAATTAGCAAATCTGCAGCTAATGAAATAATTTCACTAGTTGAGCAGCTAAAAGAAGATTTGAATTTATAATAAAGTTTAAAAGTTATATAGTAAAGCGCGTCGATTTTATCGGCGCGCTTTTGTTCTGCCCATATAAAAATCCTTTTGAGTAGGATTTAATTTCTCTAGACTATAACGTAACATAGTTCTAGGCATTTGTTGGTAATTAATATCTAAAAAGTTTAATAGTGCTTTGAGATCTTTTTTACCTATTTCTCTAAGCATCCAACCAACTACTTTATTTATTAAATCGCGTTTGTCAGTTAATAGTATTTTGGCAAAATTTAGAAAGGGATAAAACTGACCTCTTCTTATAAAAGAATAGGTTGCCATTACGGCAATCCGTCTATCCCATAAATTTTCTGATTTAATTAATCTGTCTATCACTTTTAAATCTCTCTGATGAAACCATAAATATTCACCAACTATTTTCGGACAGGTTACATCAATCAAATCCCAATTATTTATTCTATCTTTATTGTTAAGATAATACTGATATATATTTTTCTTATTTTCATCATTAGCTTCACAATATTGATAAGTCAAAATCAGAAGTCCAGTCATACGATACTCATGAATAGGGCTTTTAATTAATTTGTCTAAATCATCCAATTTCACTTGCTTATAAAATTTTTGAGCGATTAATCTTTGCTGAGGCATGGTCAGCCCCAAAAACTGATCTCCTTCTCCATACTCTCCTGGACCGGTCTTAAAAAATCGCTTAAAAATTTTTATTTTTAGAGGGTTTTTAAGTGATTTTAGATCTTTTTCAATTTTAGAATATACGTTCATAAGCAATTTTTATATAATGTATTTACACTTATATGTTACCAAAATTTATTAAAAAAATTAATTTAGAAGACTTATTAATTTTAATTGGTCTTTTAATTAGATCATTTCTTACTTTTTCGCACAATTATTGGTTTGATGAAAAAGTTTCACTTAATATTTCTCAGTTTCCATTTCTTAAGTTGCTTCACATGGCAGCTTTGGATAATCATCCACCTTTATATTATTTATACTTAAAACTTTTTTCTCCACTTTTATTAGATGCTTATTTATTAAGATTTACTTCTGTTTTACTTGGCGTTTTTAGTCTGTGGGTTGCTTTTAAGTTTTTTAGTTTAATTACTAACCGCAGCACATCACTTATAGCTCTTTTAATAATGTCTTTATCTCCATTACAAATTTATTATTCAACAGAGTTGAGAATGTATCCACTATTTGTATTTTTAGGATTAATATTCTATTGGTCAATAACTAGATATTTAACTTATCCAAAAATAACTAATGCATTTTATTTATTAATATCAGCTAGTTTACTAATGTACACACACTATTTTGGAATAATTTTAGTTTTGACATCAGTTGTCTATGTTTTTTTATATTATCGAAAACATTTTGTAAAAACTCTTTTGTTATCATTTATTTCAGGTCTATTGTTCTTGCCATGGTTTATTTACACAATTAACTTCACCAAGCCTGGTTGTTGGTGTTTCGCTCCAACCATAGGAATTCCGGCCATTTTCGCTAGTTTTACCGTTGGTTTAATGGGACATTTTGATATTTTTGATGCTTTGACTACAAACAGAATTCCTTTGATTTTTAAAACGCTTTACTTTCTAAATATAATTTATTTCTTTATTCTATATTTATTATCAGTTTTCAAAAAAATTAATCCCAAAATAAGCCAACTTCAAGTATTTATTTGGTTTCCAATCATATTGACTAGCTTAATCAGCCTTAAAATTAATATATTTTCTATTCGTTCTTTTATTGTATTTTCTCCAATATACTACCTAATAGTTGCACAAATTTTAGCTAAAATTAAACATAAAATGAATTTATATATTTTAATATCAATATTTACTTTGTGCTCAGTTTTTATACTTAATGCTATTTATGCGTGGGACTTATAATTTTTAATTAAGAAAGACTATAGAGGCATTTAAAATGGTTGCAAAACTTACCCAAGCAAGATACGGGATCATAAGGTAAGCAGCTGTTTTGTTAATCTTATAAAACTTAAATATTAATATCAAAATTATTGACCATAAAAAAACTATTTCAACTAATGCCAAAAGCGGATTTTTTAAACCGAAAAAAAATACGGACCACAAAATATTAAGTATTAAGTGTATGGAATATAAATCTAACGCCTTTTTACTAAATGGATTTTTCTTATTCTGCCAAATTAAATAACTCGCTATTCCCATAAAAGTAAATAAAGTAGTCCATACTGGGGCAAAAATCCAATTGGGAGGATTCCAACTCGGCTTATTAAGCGTGTTATACCATGAATTAATACTTGATGTTGTAAATATAGAACCTAAAAAACCAGCAATTTGAGCAATCACAATTACGATAAAAACTTCTAGAAGTTTAATTTTTCTTTCTTGGTGTTTTTTAATTTTCTTCATTACTAATACCATGTTACACTATTTTATGACTTCACGCACACATGATTTAGGTTCTTTTACTTTACTAAATCTGTTTATCATTAGTCAATCCCTACCAAAAATGAGTATAGTAACTGCATTCGTGGCTATTATGGCATGTTTTTTGGGTGGGTTATTACCTGATATAGACAAGCCAAGCTCTGATATTTGGGAAAAAATTCCCGGAGGATCCCTTATTGGCAAACTAATTCAACCATTTTTGGGAGCTCATAGACATTTATCTCATTCAGTTGTTGGTTTAATTATTTATGGTATTTTAGTTAAGCTACTATTAGAATATTTAGGTAAATTTATTTTAGTTGATATGACTGTAATTTGGGCGTCCTTTATGATTGGAGTTTTGTCACACTTGATTTTAGATAGTTTAACTAAAGAAGGCGTGCCTTGGCTTTTCCCAATTGATGTACACTTCAAAGTGATGAATATTAAAACTGGTAGTTGGGGGGAGAAACTAATTGTTTTTCCTGGTTTAATAATTATAAATTTATTTCTTATATATACTTATTATCCAACATATTTAAACCTGTTACATAATTTTATTAACTAAAATTACATCGATTATGAATAAAAATACTAAGACATATTATTCTCAGATAAGATCTGACGTTTTTAATATGATTTGTGATGGTCAAAATAAAATACTAGAAATTGGTTGTGGTCAAGGCAAAACATTGCAATTGCTAAAAAAAATCAAAAAGGCAAGTTTTACTGTCGGGATTGATAAACATTATCCTTCTATTAAATACGCTCAAAATATCATCGATAAAGCAATTTGTTGTGATGTGGAAAAAGAAAACATTAAGTTAGAAAAAAATAGTTTTGACTATATTTTATGTTTGGATATTATTGAGCACTTACACGATCCCCAGATTTTCTTAACTAACTTAAAAAGTCTTTTAAAACTCTCTGGAATATTAATTGTGAGCATTCCCAACATTAGAAATATACAAATTTTAAAAAATTTAATAGTAAAAGATTCCTGGAAGTATGAAGATAAAGGTATTTTAGACAGAACTCATATACGTTTTTTTACCAAAACCAGTTTTGTTCAACTTACTGATAATTGCGGTTATGAAATGATTAAGTATAAATTTAACAGTCCAGAGTTGAATCGTCCTACTAGATTGCTTGATCTAATTAGTGGTCACCGTCTAGCTCCATTTTATATTGTTCAACATTTATTCAAATTTAAGCTAAAATCATAACACTATTTTTCCGGCCATATACTTTTTCCAGATTTCAAAAAGTTCCCAAGTACTAACTACGTCTCTTGAAACATAATTAGCAATATCAATAGTTTTATCTTGTTTGAAAAGCTTTGATACATGTAAACCAGAAATACCTTTTTCTTTGGGATTGGTAATACTAAAAGCTCTGCATAAAGCCTCTAGACTATAGATGGCACTGCCTTTGAATTTATCCATTAAGTCAGTTTGCTGATCCTGACTGCGAGTAATTTCAAATGGTATTTTAATAAGATTTTTAGCACTGCGAAATATAATATAAGGCCAATCAAAGTTGTTGCCATTAAAGCTTATAAAATGTTCAAACTTAACGGCGATTTGCCAAAAGTGTTTCAGTAGTTGCTTTTCACTTTCAAATGTTAGCAAAGTAAAATTGACATCATCCAAATTCATATCTTTTACTTTATTTTTTTTCAATGCTAAAACCTGACCTTTGCAACTTTGGGTATTAAGCATACCAATTGCCACTACTTGACCAAACATAGGATACAATGCTGTCGCTTGTTTTGCCTTTTCCTTGTCTTGCGTATTGTATTGTAGTTTATCCAAAAGATAATCCTGGCTCCATTTATCTAAATCTTCATAATCTTCACCCGCTGTTTCAATATCAAAAACGAGAGATTTACGAGGTTTTAAGTGATTTTCTATCACTTCATCATCAAGTTGCCAAGCTTGAGTAATTACTAACCCAAGGCTACCTTTGTAAGCATCTACTCTTCCAGATATACGATAAACCTTGTTGGGTTCAA
>CAYXFC010000055.1:0-6709 GCA_964464155.1 uncultured Pseudomonadales bacterium | reverse complement strand
TTCATGCACCGAATCATACGCTAACTAGTGGTGCACTTCAAATTAGAACTTGGGTGAAGAGCTAATCCCTGCAACTTTATCCATTATCAAGTATAATATTATTCATGCCCACCACCGCTCAAGCTCAAAGTGAATCTTCACAATTATCTTTTTTTGAAATCAGGGTGCCAAAATCTTCGGAAACTAGCCCTGAGGCCATGGCTGCCTGTTTTCAAGGGCTACCATTACCTAAATCTTCTTTTTGGGATTTTTTAGTTAAAAATCACTATAGCTTATCTTTTGAAATAGTTACTTGGAGTCAAAGGATTTACTTCATGGTGGCAGTTCCTACCAAATTAGCATCATATTTTACCAGCCAGTTAGTTGCTCAATATCCTCAAGCTTTGATACTTCCAGTAGCTGACTATATGACTCATTTGTTTCCAAAAAACTTAACTGCTAAGGAGCAATTAAAATTAGCGACACTTGGTAAGATTGTTATGGAGGCTCCATTTTACCTGCCTCTTAAAACTTATAAAGACTTCTCCGATATCGATCCTTTGTCAACTATTTTAGGTGCCCTGTCTAAAACTCATCCAGATGATAAAATAATATTGCAATATATTGTCACTAAAGCACCGAATAATTGGCAACAAGAAGGCTATCATATTGCCCAAAAAACTTTTGCTACCTCAGATCCAACCAAAGTTATTCCCAATCCGCAAAAGACTTTAATTGAGCAAAAAATTGCTCAAGTAGGATTGACCACTTCTATTCGTATTTTGATAGTAGGTTCAGATCCTTACCGACGTGACAGCCTGCTACATCAAATTGCTGGTTCCTTTTCTTCGGTCGCTCATGGTGAAGCAAACAAATTGAAATTGAGTAAACCTCTACCTCTTACTAAAGGTCGTTTGTTAAGTCAAATTGAAAACCGAACTCTCGATTTTGCTTCCAGGTCCCATGTCTTATCTGCAGCAGAGTTGGCAACTATTTATCATTTACCTAACCAAAGCCTAATTAACATCCGCAATATTGCCTGGGGAGGTACGCTTAAAGGTGAACCACCAGAAAATTTGCCTATAGCTCAAAATATGGTAGAGGAAGAAAAGCAGGATGTTAACTTTTTTGCTAGAACAGAATTCAAAAATCAAGAAACAGTCTTTGGTATTAAAAGAGCTGACCGACGTAAACATACCTATATTATTGGGAAAACTGGTACCGGTAAATCAACTCTCATTGCTAACATGGCAATTAATGATATGCGCAACGGTGAAGGTGTTTGTGTCATTGATCCTCATGGTGATCTTTGCGATATCATCCTTGATTACATTCCTAAAAACCGAATTAATGATGTTATTTATCTTGATCCCAATAATGCTGATTCACCTTTTCGGATTAATCCTTTGGAAGTAACTAATCCTGAACAGGCTGAATTAGTAGCCTCAGGTATCGTAGCCATTTTTCACAAACTTTTTGCCTATTCATGGGGACCAAGACTGGAATACATTTTGCGTAATACTATTTTATCCCTTACTCACTATCCCAACTCCACCCTTTTGGAAGTACCCAGAATTCTTACTAATCAATCATTTAGAAACAAGGTAGTGGAACGTATTCCTGATGAAATGTTAAAAAGATTTTGGATTGAGGAGTTCAATCAGCTTGATCAACGAGCCCGTAACGAAGCAATTTCTCCAATTTTAAACAAAGTCGGTCAATTTACCACTTTCCCCAAAATTAGAGCGATTTTGGAGCGACCTAAATCCTCAGTTTCTATTGAAGACGCCATGGACAGTGGCAAAATTATGATTCTTAATCTTTCTCAAGGTAAAATCGGTGAAGACAATGCTGCTTTACTGGGTGCGATGATGATTACTCGTATTCAGCTAGCTGCCATGAGTCGCGTAAATGTCCCTGAAGAACAGCGAAAAGATTTTTATTTATACGTTGATGAGTTTCAAAACTTTGCCACTTCTTCTTTTGTTAAAATTCTCTCTGAAGCCCGTAAATACAGACTTAATCTAGTGGTTGCCAACCAATATCGAGCTCAAGTGCCAGAAGAAGTCCAAAAAGCAATTTTTGGTAACGTAGGTTCTTTAATTTCTTTTTTGGTTGGGGCTGAAGATGCGGCAGTACTAAAAACTGAATTTGGTCAAACTTATGAAGAAACCGATTTGGTCAACCTTAATAATTTTGAAATTGTGCTTAAGCTTTCAATAGATAACAAAACTTCTCCTCCATTTCCTGCCAAAACTCTACCTTTGTCTTATTCTAAAAATCAAAATCGGGAAAAAGTTATTAGAATCTCAACAGAAAGATATGGTAAGCCAAACAAAGAAGTGGCAAGTGACAGACAAGAGGCAGCTAATTTTGAATATAATGATAATTATGTTTCTAATGTCTACCCTAACCAATACCAAAACAACAATAATCAATCTAGAAAAAAACAAGAAGATCGGCCAATTCATATAAAACCACTGATTAAGGCTTCGGCCCATAGAACAGCAGCTGAAGAGGCTTTGGTAAAACTAGGTATTCAACCACAAGTGAATTCTAAGGTTAACAATGCAGAACAACCTAAAAAAAATAAGCTTGAATCAACTAGCTATCAGCCCAAAACTGACAAAGAAAAACAACCATACAAAAAAACAGGGTCTAAATTTGATAATAACCAACAAATAAAAAGCCAAGGACCCTCAACTAACAGACCGAGATTTATTGTGGAAGAGGTAAAAGATTAATTTGTGAACAAGTGACTTATTTGTTGATTATAATCAATTACAGTGTCTCTTGATTTCTGGTCAAAATCTTTGTTTGAAGAAGCAAAAATTACACTCCTTGAGGCGTTAACAACAAAGTTGTGTTTTTTTAAGACAACCAAGTCAGATATATCTCCCCCCTGAGCTCCCAAACCAGCAATTAGAAAAAATTGATCACTGGGTGTGAGTTTTACTATTTTTTTCAATACTTTTGGATAAGTTAGCGGACATTCCATTAATACATTACCGCTTTTATTCCATCTTTGACAGACTAATTCAGTTACATGTTCATATAGAAATTGACCATTTGCCAATTTTATATCCTGCACTTCGCCTGCCGAAGGATTTGAGTCATGACATAATACAAACACAGCTTTCCCTTGATAACTTTGGAATGGTTCCAAGGTGTCAAAACCAAACCAAGGAGTTACAGTAAAAGCATCAAATAACAATTCATCGTAAATTTCTTTGGCTACCAATTCAGCACTTCGTTTCATTTCACTGCGCTTGCAATCGGCAATAATTTTAATCTCTGGGTAATTTTTTTTGATGTACTTATTTGTTTTTTGTAAAGCTTTCAAACCGGCAATTCCATATCCTGCATAAAATGAATTATTAAGTTTATAAACAGAGGTTATATCGGATGTAGCATCAATTATAGCTTTATTAAAAATATAAATTGCTTTTTCGAGTGAATTGTTTTTTTTAACAATTTCTGGCAGTTTTTCAAAATCAGAATCTAAGCCTACACAAATGTATGATTTAATTTGTTTCGTTCGGCTTGAGAGTTCATCAATAAATTGAGTGTTTTTCATATTAACTAATAGTCAATATATCTACCTGATTGTTTTTTTGCTGCTATATCGGGCACAGCTTGAGGCGCTAATAAATTAATATTAGCTTCGATTGGATAGGTTCCCAAAATATGTACTCCGTTTCGTCCAAAAGCTGCAAATTTGCTTAAATTATTTGATACTACCCGCACCTGAGTTAAACCTGTTGCTTGCCTAACAGCCCCAATAAGCTCGTAATTTCTCAAATCTCCTGGTAATCCCAGTTCGAACTCTCTGGCAGAGAGTAAATCAGTTATTTCATGTCCAGTATACATGGTTTGAGCAAATTTGGGAGCTAATCCTAAATCCATGCCCTCTTCGTCAGCATAAATAATTACCCCAGAACCATTCTCTTTTATATAAGACAAAGTTGTTTGCAATTGGTGATGACAATCGCATCCATTCCCCCCTAGCTCTGCAGTAATACACGCAGAATGATACCTCACTACCGGAACACTATGTTGAATATCTCCATACACAAATACATAGTGTCTTTTGGGTCTCTGATTATATCCATTTATTTCTTCAACCACCGGTTCTTCAATTACCATTAATCTCGCCGGATTTCCTCCTCTAAATGTAACTGCAACGTCATGGGTTTTAAGATATGCTTTTCCAGATAATCCATAATATATCTCTTGAACAGAACTAGGTTTTAATAATTCTTGCCTAGTAGCACATATAAGAGCAATATCTGGTTGACCATATCCAATACTTCTAATCCCCATGCCATCCAAAATAGATTGCATTGTGGTATGTGCTTCACTAGGTAAGGTATAAGCATCTAAGGAAATATATGCAGCCGCTGATGCATCAACCTCATACAAACCTTTAACATGATGATCTTTTTGGTTACCACATCCACAGTCAAGATCAAAATATCCACCAGGACAAAGTGTATCCATTTCTACTAAAGCATTATCTTTTAACTCAATCTGAGATCCATGTCTGTACGCTATATGTCTAAGTGGTCCATGTAAACGATTCCAGCTCCCCCATAAATCCATAGCTTCAAGCTCTCCTGGTTGAGAAGCCACCATTTGTGCTCCTCTTGCAAGATATATGACATTCCCAAATTGCTCTCCAACACTTGGGTAGTCTGGTAATTCTGCTATACCTGATCTATTAGGTAACAACGCTCTTTGATTAACTACCGTAGCGTCATACATTCCTCTTGGAAATGTCGGCCATTCATACCTACTTAATCCTAAATGCTGATGTAATCTTTCATTCATAATTTTGTCACAAATAAAACCAACCTCTTGGTTGGTTTTATTTAATGTTAATAGTTTTTTCCGATATATATTTTATACATACCAGAATTTTATTATATCTTTTTTATTTAGCTTTTGTCAAACTCATTTTATCCTATAACTCCAGTTAATAACTGCATCATCTTCGCACTTTGTGCTATAGCATTAGATACTACTTGCTTGTGATCATGTTTTACAAAGCTCAAATTAGTCACGCAAGACAAACCTAAGACTTTAAGCCCGAGTTTATTAGCCATTATTGTCTCTGGCACCGTACTCATACCTACACAATCAGCACCCAATTCAGTCAAGGCACGTTTGTCGGAAAAACTTTCGAAGTGAGGGCCCCGCATGTAAACATAAACTCCTTCTCTCCAGTTGATTTGATTTTTTTGACAAATCTTTATTGCTTTGTGGCGCAAGTTTGGATCAAATGGTTGAGATAAGTCAACAAAATCGGATCCTTCAATTGGACTTTGACAAAATATAGTCATGATGTCGTTAAGAACCACAATATCACCAACTTGATACTCTCCATTCAAACCACCTGAAGCTGAAGTAAGTATCACTTGTTCAACTCCCAATTGAGCAAAGGCTTGGACGGGTCTGGTAACTTCTTCACTAGTATAACCTTCGTATGTATGAAAACGACCTGCCATAATCCACACTAATTGATTAGAAAGTTTACCCAAAATTAATTCTCCTTTATGCCCCACCACTCCAGTTCTAGCACCAAAAACCTCATCAAATCCAAACCTTTCCTGTATATCCATGTCGTTTACTACTTCATTCCAACCTGAACCCAAGATCATTAAAGTATCGGAACTATTGCTGTATGATTGCAGTTTTTGGGTTATTAGTGGAACAGTTTGAATTTTCATATTTTCGCTTGTCATCCTAAACAGGCAATCTATTTATTATTGTAATTTCATAAACCATTCCACTTGTTTTTCATCAAACCCAAATTCTAAAAATCTCTGTTTAATTTGGCTATCACTAATTCCCGCATCTTTCCATTTTGGAGCTAATAAGTTTATAGTTTCTCTCACCTCATACGGAAAAATGATCCAATCACTAGTTTGTTTGGCATAGAAATCTGGTTTGATTTTGGAATGGGATTTATAAAAAATAGTAGCTGTTGCAATATCTTCAATTCCCAATGAGTGTAGATAATCTTTCACAAATAACAAAGATTCACCGGTATCTGCCACATCATCAAAAAGTAAAATTTTTTCACCTATGATATCAATTGGCAATTGTTGGTAAATAATTGGTTTTTCACAGCGTTGATTTATCCCACAATAAAATTTGACTCCAATGCTAGCTACTTCTTTAACTCCCAATAAATCAACTAAAGAACGAGTCATAGGCCAACCACCTTTGGCCAAAGTTATAATCCGATCAAGTTTGATTGCCTGCTGATTAATAAGCAAAGATATTTCGAACATGTGATTTTGCAACTGTTGCCAGGAGAGACTGAGATATTGAGTTTGATCTTTTACAAAAACCATGCTGTAAATAATAAAAACTTATGATATTTAATCATAGAAAACTAAGCTTATATGTGCAAACGGAAATAGAAGAAATATTAATCACCTTCTCTTAAATGAAGGTATTGAGCCGGAACAACATTTTTACCAAATATCACCGCAATATCCTCCATAAGCGCTCTATGTGTGATTGGATTAAATAACTTAAGATATAATTCTTCATCTATAACTTTGCCATTTATAGCCAATACAACTGTATCATAACCCTCTATTCGGGTATGTATGAGAAACATTTCTTTATGATTTGGAACTTCGATTGTCTCAATACTAATTTTCCCGCAGGTTCTCTCATTGTCTGGATTTAACAATCCAATATTTC
Source organism: uncultured Pseudomonadales bacterium (assembly GCA_964464155.1). Classification (GTDB taxonomy): domain Bacteria; phylum Patescibacteriota; class Microgenomatia; order UBA1400; family UBA1449; genus CAYLQQ01. The sequence goes on along the minus strand of CAYXFC010000055.1, from coordinate 13 downwards.
GACAAAATTCTGC
>CAYXFC010000054.1:0-6714 GCA_964464155.1 uncultured Pseudomonadales bacterium | reverse complement strand
GCATTTTATAATGTCAGATTATACTTCGATATAAATTTCTTTGTTGGATTTATAACAAGCAGTTATAATCAAAGACATGTCTAACATTTCAAGAATTTTAGTTATTACAATTACATTGGTACTTATTGTTAGATTAGCGCAGTTACAACTTCTCCAAGGCCGATCTTTTATTCAACGTAGCGCTCAAAACCGTTTTAGAATAGAAAACATACCCGCTATTAGGGGACTTATCTATGACCGCAATGGAGATTTGTTAGTTGACAATCAAAACGGAAGCAGAAGATATCTCAAAGGGTCGGACTTTGCCCACATTATTGGTTATATGGCGACAGCTGATGTAGATGATGTGGAGTTTTTTGGAGTAGAAATGGGAAGTTGGGTCGGAAAAATGGGACTAGAAAAAGAAGAAAACCAAATTCTTTCGGGGATTAATGGCGGAGTGGTGCGAGAATATAGTGCAAACGGCATGCCTTTGAGGGAATTTTCTCAAAAAAATCCTATTTCGGGAAGAAACATTCAACTTACACTTGATGGGCGACTGCAACATAAAGCTAGACAATTATTACTAGAAAGCGGTTTTTCTGGAACTATTGTAGTGAGTAGTTTGGAAGGAGAAATCTTAAGTCTAGTGTCTTATCCTGATTTTGATCCAAATATTTTTAGTCAAAATCAACAACCTGAAATTGTTAAAGTATTACAAGATTTACAAAAACCTTTGTTTAATAGAGCTATTGGAGGACTGTATCCACCAGCTTCTACTTTTAAGTTAATAACCTCAATAGCTGGCCTAGAGAGTAAATCTATCACCTCTCAAACAGAGATTGAAGATACAGGTATTTTACGAGTTGGTGAATTTTCCTATAGTAATTGGTATTACACTGGATATGGTAGGACTGATGGTTGGGTAAATTTAGCTAAAGCTTTGCAGCGTTCTAATGATATTTATTTTTATAAAGTAGGAGAAATGACAGGCATTGATAATATTGACATTTGGGCTAAAAAAATGGGTTTGGGTACCAAAACCGGAATTTCACTGGAAGGAGAATCAGAAGGCCTTGTTCCAAATCCAGTTTGGAAAAAAGAGACTTTGGGCGAAGATTGGTATTTGGGCGATACTTATATTACCGCAATTGGGCAGGGAAATTTGTTAGTAACACCAATTCAGGTAAACTTTGTAACAACCGAAATTGCTGATGGTGGCAAACGCTGTCCTTTGAATTTAGTTAGATTAGTTTCTGATGGAATTCCTAATAATATTGTAGATAAAGATATTTCTAAACGTTGCTATGATTTGGGGATTTCTGCTAAGACTCTGGAAACAATCATACAAGGGATGCAACTGGCCTGTGATAGTGGTGGTACTGGCTGGCCTTTATTTCAGTTCAAAGTTATTAATGATAAATTGCCAATTGATGGATTAAACTTCATCGATGATGCCAGCGGGTCAGCTAAGGCGGTAAAGATTCCAGTAGCTTGTAAAACTGGTACAGCTGAAACTGGTAGTTTTGACCAGCATGGAGAATTAAATGATAAGACACATGCTTGGTTTACAGCATTTGCTCCAGTGTCTAAACCAGAGATTGTAGTGACCGTTTTATTAGAATCAGCTGGACAAGGTAGTGATATAGCAGGCCCACTAGCCCGCGAGATACTAAAAACTTATTTTGAAAATAAGGAGTAAGTTGATAATCGCTCTTACTGTCATTTAGAACATAGTGAGAAATCTAGGTTCTTTGCACTGTAAGTATTTTACGCTAACGCTAGATTTCTCGACCCCGATTGCATCGGGACTCGAAATGACAAAAAAATCCAATTATATCTAGTGCTTTTCTGAGTCATGTCGAATGAAGTGAGACATCTAGCGAGTGAAACGAGCGTACGCTAGTTTGGATTTATCGTCTTGAAATTTATTGCACTCAAGTCTTGCTCAAAATGACTATAGTATAAACTTAGGTACAAAGTTAATATGATTTTATGAAATTAAAAATTATTAATTCTGATGCTCATCTTTTCTTTCACTATTGCAATGGGGTTGGCCCCAAACGATTTAGTCTGATCAAAAAAGCATTTGGAGGGGCTGATAAAGCATTCAAAGCTTGCAAACAACAATGGTTAGAATTGGGATTTACCCCAAAATTGGTTGAGAATATTTTTCAACACAAAATGTTTTTTGATATTAAGCAAACCAAACAAGACTTAGCCAAACAAAATATTCACTATATATCTCAAGAAGATCAGATATTCCCCAAACTATTGACTGAAATCGCTGATTGTCCGATTGGCTTATTTATTAAAGGTAGTTTGGTGACAACTGACATCAAAGCTATTGCAGTAGTGGGAACACGCAAAGCTACTAGCTATGGGCAAGAAATTACGCAACGTTTTGTGACTAGCTTAGTCAGTCGTGGTTTTACCATAGTTTCGGGTTTGGCGCGTGGGATTGATGGGATCGCGCATAAAACCGCTTTGGATATTGGAGGCAGAACAATTGCGGTAATGGGATGTGGGTTAGATGTGGTTTATCCTCCGGAGCATAAAGTACTTGCAGCCCGGATTGCACAACATGGAGCTTTGATATCAGAATATCCACTCCAGACCAAAATTAATCCAGGCAACTTCCCAGCTAGAAACAGAATTATTTCAGGTCTTTCTCTAGGAGTATTGGTAACTGAAGGGTCGATCCAGTCAGGAACCAATATCACGGCTATGATGGCAGTAGAACAAAACCGTGACGTTTTTGCAATTCCGGGTCCAATTACCTCTCAAATGTCACAAGGGCCAGGTAAACTGATCCAAATGGGAGCTAAGCTTGTATTAGCAGTAGAGGATATTCTAAGTGAGTTGCAAATAGCAGGAGTTGATTTGGATGTGGATCAAAAGTTGAATGGCCAAAAAAGCATAACTACTCCGCAATTTGATGACCATAATCAAGAGCAGATTTGGCAGTTTTTGCTAAGTGGTAATCAGCATATCGATAATATCAGTCGGTCTGTTAGAATACCGGTTACATCTATCATGACTGCGTTGACTATGATGGAACTTAGAGGTATTGTAAAAAATTTGGGAGAAGGAATCTGGATGGCAAGTTGACATTGCCATTATGTGAGTCTTCCTTTAGAATTGACAGCGTATGAAACTAATTGTGGTTGAATCTCCCACCAAAGCCAAAACACTTAATCGTTTTTTGGGGAGCTCTTTTGAAGTTATTGCTTCTATGGGGCATGTACGCGATTTGCCTAAAAGCTCTTTAGGCGTTGATGTGGATCATAATTTTGAGCCCACTTATGAAATAGCCGATAAAAAAGGTCAAGTAATCAAGGAAATTACCGCTAGTGCTAAAAAAGCCGATACAGTGATAATTGCTACAGACCCTGATCGTGAAGGAGAAGCTATCGGTTATCATATGCAGTGGTTACTGCAAGAAGCTTTGAAGAAAACTAAGAAAAAACCCGATTTTGTGCGTGCAACTTTTCATGAAATTACTAAAGCAGCTATTGATCATGCCATATCTAACCCCGAAAAAATTAATCTCAATTTGGTTGATGCCCAGCAAGCCCGCAGAGTTTTGGATAGACTAGTAGGTTATAAGTTGTCTCCGGTTTTGTGGAAAAAAATAAGACGGGGTTTATCTGCAGGTAGAGTACAGTCAGTAGCGGTTAAGCTAATCGTAGAGCGGGAAAAAGAAATTACCGCTTTCAAACCAGAGGAATATTGGGAAATTAAAACTAGATTAAAAGTTAAAAACGGAGAATTTATCGCCGACCTTTATAAAATAGACGGTAAATTAGCTAAAATAACTAACGGCAAAGATGCAAATCAGATTGTAAATGGTCTAAAAAAGTCGACTTATTTAGTAAACTCTATTGATCAAAAAGAAGTTTCCCAAAATCCCATGCCTCCCTTTATTACTTCTACAATGCAGCGCTCAGCTGCCAATTTTTTTGGTTGGAGTTCTAAAAAAACTATGCGTCAAGCCCAACAACTTTACGAGCAAGGATTCATTACTTATCACCGGACTGACTCCCTCAATCTATCTAACGAAGCTCTTAATATGGCAAAAGCATATATTACTCAGGAATTTGGAGTCAAATATTATCCTGAGAAAACCAGAGTTTTTAAGACTGCCAGTAAATTAGCTCAGGAAGCTCACGAAGCTATTCGTCCAACAATGATACGCTCTATTGATATTATCGAGCAAGCATGCGGATTGCAGGGTAAAAAACTATACCAATTGATTACAAATCGTTTTTTGGCCTCTCAAATGGCAGCCGCTAAAGTCTTTAAGACTACAGTTATTGTAAGCGCTGATAAATACTTACTCAAAGCAGTAGGAGAGATACAGACATTTGATGGCTGGCGTAAAGTATATGGAGGTGGTGAAGATAAAAATCGGGTAGTACTACCAGAACTTAAGCAAACAGATAAATTGAATTTGCAAGAAGTTTTATCTACCCAGAAATTTACCGAGCCTCCAGCAAGATATAGTGAAAGTACCTTGATAAAAGCCCTAGAACAGCGCGGAATCGGCCGGCCTTCCACATATGCTCCAACCATTTCTACTATCGAAGATCGGCAATATGTTGAGAAACTGGAAAAACGTTTTCATCCTACTGCTATAGGTATTGCCGTAACTGATTTTTTACAAACTAATTTTGACAAAATCATGGATTATGATTTTACGGCCAAAGTAGAGGAAGATTTGGATAAAATTGCTCAAGGTGAAGTCAAATGGGTTCCAGTGATATCTGAATTTTATCAACCTTTTATTACCAAAGTAAAAAGTGTAGAAAAAGACGCACAAAGAGTTAAAATTGCTACAGAAACTACAGGTGAAAAATGTCCTGAGTGTAGCGAAGGAGATTTGGTTATTCGAACCGGTAGGTTTGGTAAATTTATTTCCTGTTCTCGTTTTCCGGAGTGTAAATTCAAAAAAAACTACACGGAAAAAATTGAAAATATGAGTTGTCCCGATTGTAAAACGGGTGAGGTAATTATGAGACGCACCAAAAAAGGTCGTCACTTCTATGGATGCTCTCGTTACCCAGAGTGTAAATGGGCTAGTTGGACTAAGCCAAAAGGGGCTAATAAAGCTAAAGAAAACGATTAGAAATCATCTTACATATTTTTGTCAGCACTAATATCTAATTGACGACACTAGCGGTAGTGGGATATATATATTAGGCACTCTAAAACATGAATTATGAATTAGGAATCATGAATAATGGATAAAAACGTAAACCATAATTCATAATTCACTATTCATAATTACTTTGTTCCCATGTGGCAAGTGATCAAAAGATCCAAATCAAATCAACCTTATCAAAAAGAAAAAGTTTTTCGCTCCATAATTCGCGCCCAAGAAAACATTAACGCGATTGATGAAACATTAGCTATTCAAATTTCAGATTTAGTAGATAGTGATCTTAATAAGCGCTTAAGAAAAGAAGCAGTGATTGGCACTGATGATATTGGTGACACGGTTGAACGCATTCTTTTGGAAGAAAACTTATTTCATATTGCCAAAGCATATCTCATTGCCCGTGAGCGTCAACGTCAAGAGGCCAGAGCCAGTAAGGGCATGGGAATCAAAGATGATTTGGGGCTTTCATATAACCAGCTGATAGTTATCGGCAACAAATATTTACAAAAAGATGATCATGGCAAAATTATAGAAACACCAAAACAAATGTTTGTTAGAGTTGCTAAGGCTATAGCAAACGCTGAAAAAAAAGATAAGAAAGTCTGGGAAGAAAAGTTCTTTAAGCTCATGACAGAATTTAGATTTTTACCAGGCGGTAGAACTTTGGCAAATGCTGGAACAGTCAACAATCAACTAGCCAATTGTTTTGTTTTGCCGATGCCAGATAGTGTAGATGGGGTTTTCCAAGTTGTTAAAGAATCATCAATACTTAAAAAAAACGGAGGAGGGGTAGGTTTTTCCATGGGACGGATCAGACCTAAAGGTGATTTGGTTTCTACTACTTCAGGTCGGGCTTGTGGCCCAGTTGCCATAATGCATATTCTCAACAAAGCTTCTGATATGTTGCTGCAAGCTGGTGGTCGGCGCTCTGGTAATATGGTAGTTTTGCCAGTTACTCATCCAGATATTTTCGAATTTTTGACTTGTAAAGAAGACGAAAACGCCCTTAATCACATCAATTTCTCTCTAGGACTGACCAGCAAATTTATGAAGGCAGTACAAAGAGATGAAAGTTGGCCACTGATTAATCCCCGTACTGGAGAAGAAATAAACACCGTTGACGCGCGTTCAATTTTTGATTTAGCTACAACCATGGCATGGAAAAATGGAGATCCGGGCATGATTTTTTTGGACGAAATTAATAAATATAATCCAACACCCGAGGTTGGTGTAATTGAATCAGTTAACCTTTGTGGTGAACAACCCCTTTTACCATATGAGGCCTGTAATCTAGGGAGTGTAAATTTAGCGAAACACATAGTAAGAATAATGAATCATGAATTAGGAATAATGGATAAAAAAAACAAAGAAAGCCATAATTCAAAATTCATAATTCATAATTCATTTTCCGTGGATTGGGAAAAGCTGAGAGAAACTATTCAACTATCAATTAGATTTTTAGACAATGTGGTTTCTATTTGTACATACCCATTGGAAAAAGTAGAAAAGACTGTAAAAGCTAACCGTAAAATTGGTTTGGGTGTTATGGGTTGGGCAGATATGCTAGTACGTTT
>CAYXFC010000053.1:0-6717 GCA_964464155.1 uncultured Pseudomonadales bacterium | reverse complement strand
TATAGGATTAGTTGTGAGTTTTAAGAAAAATAAACAACCATTCTCTTAAGTTGGTCTTATCTACCGATTATTGTCGAAGTTTTTTTAGCTACAATTTTTTTCCCAAGATATACTCTTATGCAGGCAATAGCCTTGTTTTTACTAGCTGGATTAGGCTTAGACTATTTATATGATATTTGTAAAAAATATAAAATATATTTTTGGTTAAGTTTTGTTTTATTTGTTTATCCAAATTTAATACTTACCGGACAAATATTAACAAATACTACAAAAGCACAATTACCAGCTATTGAGCGTTGGCAATATATCGAGGGTTGGCCATCGGGATATGGAATAAAAGAAGTAATAGATTATCTAAATAATCAATCAAAGGAAAAAGCTATTACAGTTTTGGTCGAAGATATTACTTTAACTCCAGCAACATTTGGTTTAGAGCTTAGAAACGCTACAATAAAAACAGCTATTCATGCAAACCAATCTGAATTTCCTTACGAAAATTTAGATAAAAATCAAGAAAATTATCTAGTAATAGTAAATAATGATATGGTTAATAATGATTGGCCGTTAAAGTTAGTTTTGCAAAGCCCTAGAATTGGAAATAAAAGCTGGATCAAAGTTTATAAAATTACTATATAAAATGAAAATCGCATTTGTATCATATTATTCAGGTATAGTTGATCGAGGGATGGAAACAGTAGTATCTCAGTTAGCACAACACTTTAATCAAAATAATGATGTTTTAGTAATTCAAGCTGGAGAAAATATTAACCCTAAAAGTTATCAAACTAAAGTAATTAAGTCGCGAAAACTGAATCAATCCAGAGATGGTACTAGCTTTTTTAGCAAACTATTTTTAGATCTTAATTCATTAATAATCGCTCATTTTAGCTGGCGAGTGCTTACTTTTCTTAAACAATTTCAACCCGATATTGTGTTTGCTTGTAATGGTGGTTGGCAAGCACTAATACTTAAAATATATTGTCTTATAAATAAATCGAAATTAGTAATCTCTGGGCAAGCTGGAATTGGATGGGATGATCGTTGGAATTTAATACTTAAACCAGATTTGTTTATTGCTTTAACGGAAAGAAACTATAAATGGTCAAAAAGTTTGGCTAATAATATTAATATCGCTTTAATTCCAAATGGGGTTGACTGTCAAAAATTTAATCCAGATGGTAAGAAAATTAGCCTAAATTTACCAGAACCAATTATTCTTTGTGTAGCAGGGCCAGAAAAATATAAAAGAGTTAGAGTAACAATTGATGCTGTTGTGAAATTAGAACAAGGGAGTTTATTACTAATTAGAGCTAAAAACACAAAGGATAGCGATATTTTATATGCAACTAAAAAATTAAAAGATAGATTTAGCTGCAGAGAATTTTCTTTTTCGCAAATGCCTGAAGTATATCGATCCTGTGACTTATTTACTTTGGTATCTATGTCCAGTGAGGCTTTTGGCATATCATATTTAGAAGCAATGGCTTCTAATTTATCGGTAATTGCTCCTAATGACTTGCTGCGTCAAGAAATTGTAGGTGATGCTGGAATCTTGGTAGATGAACCTATCGAGGTTGAACAGTATGCCAAAACAATTAAAAAAGCTTTGGATAAAAAATGGGATAATATTCCCAGACAACAAGCAATTAAATTTGATTGGAATAATATTGCTAAAAGTTATTTACAGGAATTTGAAAAATTAATAGACAACAAAACATGAATTTAAAAAAAATATTATCATCGCATACATTTAAAGATGTGGGGATTGTTCTGTTTGGTAACGTCTTATCGGTACTAATGGGATTTGTTTTTGTGATTTTAACAGCTAGAAAGCTTGGTCCTGCAGAATTTGGTATTTTCTCAACAATTTTAGCTTACTCTATTTTTATATCTGCTATATCAGATTTGGGAATTAGTCAAAGTCTGGTTAAATTTTTCCACGAGACTAAGGATTCAGAAAGACAAAAAACTATTGTTAGCACCAGTTTGTTTAGCGTTGTTTTAAGCTCCATTATTATTTCTTTGATAGCTTCACTTTTTTATTATTTCCAATTAAGATATTTATGGCATCACAGCAATTATAATTACACTTTTGTTTTATTTGTAATGAATATTGTAATTGCCATAAATACTTTTTTTCTGGCCTTTTTTCAAACTAGGCAGGATTTTATTAAGAGAGCTTCAGTTGACAACCTATTTAGTTTATTGAGAATTGGATTTACTTTATATGTATTATCATCAGGTTATTTTTCTGTAGTTACTGGACTTTGGGTTATAGTATGGGCTTATTTTTTTGCCATAATAGTAGCAGTAATAATTGCAAGAAAATGGTTATATTTTCAGAATATTAAAACAGAATTAATTGGTAAGCTACTAAAATTTGGAGCTTGGCTTTCGGCAACTAGTATTTTTGCCAATCTTTATGGAAAGCTTGATGTATTAATGTTGGCGTGGTTGATTTCAGCTTATCAAACTGGACTATATTCTGCGGCCGCAAGATTTATTACTATTTTCCCTCTAGTGGTATCTTCTTTATCGTCTGTAGTTTCACCTCGTTTTGCCCAGTTTAATAATAATTTGGAAGCCAGAACTTATTTAAAAAAACTACTTGGGTTAGTTAGTGTAATATCTGTGGGAATGTTAGTTTTAGTTTTACTAGGAAGATTTATAATCATTACCGCCTATTCTGAAGAATTTGAAGCGGCGGTACCTCTATTTAGATACTTAGTCCTAGCATATATCCCACTTGTTATATCAGTACCGGCAGCTAATATTTTAATTTATTTTTACAAAAAACCGCACTTAGTTACTTGGATATCTTTAGTTCAATTACTGGGATTAGCTAGTCTTAATATGATACTAATACCAAAATACGGATCTTATGGGGTGATTACGGCAATTTTAGCGATGAACTTTTTAGGCTTGATTGCGCAGTATATCGCGGTTAAAAAATTAAAATATACATGAAAATATCAATAATATTAGCTGTTTATAACGAATCGGAATACTTAGAAAAATGTTTGCAAAGTCTAATATCTCAAGAAAAAGTAGATTTTGAAATAATTTTGGTAGATGATGGAAGTGAAACTCCGGTAAATAAACTAAAATTTGCAATTTTAGCAAATCCTAAAATTAAAATATTTAGGCTCGAACATAAAGGTCCAGCCTTAGCTCGTAATTTTGGGGCGACTAAAGCCAGTGGTGAAATATTAGTTTTTTTAGATGGAGATATGAGTTTTGAAAAAACATTTTTAGCAAACTTAATTGAGCCAATTAAACTAAAAAAAACTAAGGGTACTTATTCGTCAATGGAATATGTGGCTAATTGGGATAATGTTTGGGCCAGATGTTGGAATTTTGAACAAGGACTTAAAGGGAAACTAAGAATAAATAATAAAAATAACATGATAAAAGATTTTAGGGCAATTCTCAAAACTGAATTTGAACTTGTGAAAGGATTTGAAAATACAGGCTATACAGACACTTGGACACTTTTTGATAAACTTAAGTATTTACCTTACGAAACTAAGGCTGTTTATTATCATTATAACCCCTCAAACTTGACCGAAGTTTACCATCAATCCAAATGGATTGGTGGAAGACAGCGAAAATTTGGAAACTTTGGCAAGATAATTGTTTTATTAAGATCTAGCTTTCCAATTAGTATTATTATTGGGATTTATAAAGGCTTAACATTAAAACAATGGCAGTATTTACCATTTAAGTTAGTTTATGATTGGGGAACAGTATCGGGGGTATTAACAAACGCCTTAAAAAAGTAATTATGAACAAAAAAATCCTTATTATTATCATTTTTATTTTGGCTTTTTTATTGAGGTTGAAAGCTTTAAATCAGTCACTTTGGTTGGATGAAGGGATTTTGGCAGAAGCTGTAATTAACAATAACTTAATTAATTTAATTACCAAACATATGGTTGGAGAATTTCATCCCCCCTTATATTACATACTGATGTGGTTTTGGGTAAGAATCTTTGGAAATAGTGAAATATCCCTTAGAATGCCTTCAATTATAGCCAGTCTCGGATTAACTTATTTTTTTTATCTTTGGCTTAAAACAAAGACAAAATCTTTTAGTAAACAGATGTTATTATTAGTGCTTTTATTAACTTCGCCCTTACTTTTTTATTATGGTCAGGAAGCGAGAATGTATTTATTAGCTGCAATGTTGGGTTTTGCTTCAATGCTGGCTTTTTATCAAGTAATAAATGGAGAAAAGAAATGGCAGAAATGGCATTTTGTATTCACTTTTGCCATGTTTTTAACTCATTATATGGTTTGGTTTATTTGGCTAGTACAGTTGATATATCTACTTTTATTTCCCAAAAATATTAGGCAAAATCTAAAATGGCTATTTTTACCCTTATTGGCAATCTTACTTAATTTGCCCTTGTTGCTATCACAGATTAAAACAGGACTAAATATTAGTAGTAACTTACCAGCGTGGAACCAACTAAGCAGCGTATCATTTAAAAACTTGGTTTTAATTCCAGTGAAATTTTTTTCTGGTCATGTATCGGTAGATAGCTTATATATTGGATCATTAGTTTTGTTAGAATTGGGAATATTTTTATATTTCGTAGCCGGTCCTGTACTTTTAGTAGGTATTAAAAAAATGACGGCCTATCAAAAACTATTATGGATATGGCTAATTGTACCTATTTTAGCTGGCGTTTTGTTATCAGTAAAAATACCCATGCTTAGTTATTTTAGATTTTTATATTTAGTTCCAGTCGTTTATTTGCTTTTGGCTGAATATTTGGAGCTAAATAAAACTAAGGTCTACAAAAGCGTAATTTATTTATTTATTGCAATTAATTTGTTCATGTTAGGGAACTATCTTTTTAATAAAAGTAATCATCGTGAAGACTGGAAGGGTGTGGTTGCGTATATACAGCTGCAAAATTCACAAATACCAGTAGTAATGATTCAAGTCGTTGCAGCCCCTTTTAATTATTATAATAAAAATATACATTTAGTCGATTTTAATGATATTAGTAAAATAAGATATAATAGTCATATCTGGTTAATAACCTACGGTCAGCCTATTTTTGATCCCAATAATTTGACGGAAAAAATTTTGTTGGATGAATATGGGTTTCAAGTAATTTCAGAAAGAAATTTTGTTGGCGATATAATAGTTAAGTATTTATATAATCCCAGTGGACAATTCGCCTATGATTATCGGAATTGATATTTCTCAGATCGTTTACCAAACAGGAGTTTCCCGTTATACCAAAGATTTGGTCAGGAATTTGCTGCTTGCCGACAAAGAAAATGAGTATAAGTTATATGCTGGTGTTATACGTCAGCTTCCACAGATACTAAATTTTCTTAAACAATTAAAAAACGATGGCGCTAAATTTAAGAGTTTTATTTATCCAATTTCACCCAAACTAGCAGATAAGTTTTGGAATCAATGGCGGTTACTGGAAATAGAAAACTTAATTGGCCACATTGATGTTTGGCATAGTAGCAATTGGACTCAACCACCTACAAAGGCCAAAAAAATTACCACAATTCATGATTTAACTCCAGTGCTTTTCCCTAATTATCACGATCAATTAGTAGTAGAAAATTTTAAGAGAAATTTACAATTAATAGAAAAAAATATTGACATGGTAACAGTTGATAGTCGTGCAACCAAAGATGATTTAGTAAATAATATCAATATTGATAGACAAAAAATTACAGTAATTTATCCAGGGGTTGATCCTATCTTTTGTCAAAAATCCAAAGAAGGTATTGATAATGTAAAAAAGAAATATAAATTAGAAAAACCTTATATTTTGTCAGTTGGAACTAAGGAGCCACGAAAAAACATTAAACGGCTGATTGAAGCTTTTGTGAGCTTGGGTAGGTCGGATATTGAACTGGTTTTGGTTGGAAAGCGTGGATGGGGAGAGGAAGTTGAGGTTGGAAAAGCAAAGGTAAAAGAACTGGGATTTGTAGAAGATAAAGATTTACCAGCACTTTATTCTGGAGCCATATTGTTTGCTTACCCTTCTTTATATGAAGGATTTGGTTTTCCAGTTTTGGAAGCAATGGCTTGTGGTTGTCCTGTTATAACCAGCAATATTTCAAGCTTGCCAGAAGTGGTAGGTCAGACTGCTTTGCTAGTGTATCCCAAAGAAACTAAAGAAATAGCCAATGCTATCAATACGTTGTTAAATGACGATAAATTAAGACAAAAACTAGTTAAAAATGGATTAGAACAAGCTAAAAAATTTAGTTGGGAAAAGACAGCGAATCAAATGATAAAAACATATCAAGACATTAATAATGTAAATTAAGTTTTAAGTTAATTTATAAAAACAAACAGTAAATGAAACTAAATAGCAAAAAATTGCAAAGTAATTTCGTCAATTTTTTAATATTACTTCTAGTTTTTCTAGGGCTACCTAATCCCAGTCAACAACTAATAGATAAATATATAGCTATTACTTTATTTAGCTATGTAATTTTAACAGCAAGTAAAAGTCTTGGTATCAATAAATATTATCAAGGACTTATATTAAGCATTGGAGGACTTACTTATTACCTATTTAATATAGCTAATTTTGCCATGATTATCTTAGGGACAGGTTTCGGTTTTTTACTTCACTTTACAATTATATTTATAAATAAAAAAATAAATAATCCAAACATTATTCCAATATTTGTTATATTATTACTTTTTATAATCAGTAGTATTATTAA